>NZ_SOGZ01000045.1:0-130042 GCF_004403145.1 Cryobacterium sp. TMT1-62
GACGGCCGGCGTGGCCGCCGCCCTGGCCGGCCTCGGCGCGGCCGAGCTGACGGCCGCCCTGCTCGCCCCGGTGGGCAGCCCGATCTTCGCCGTCGGCGCGCTGGTCATCGACCGTGCCCCGGCCTGGTTGAAGGAACTCGTCATCGCCCTGTTCGGCACGGCCGACAAGGTCGTACTGGTGTTCTGCGTCGCGCTCGGTGCCGTGGTGCTGGCCGCCGCCGCCGGGGTGCTGGAATTCCGGCGGGCGCCGATCGGCCGGGTCCTCGTGGCCCTGGCCGGCGCGCTGGCCGTCTTCGCGGTGCTGTCCCGGGAGAACACCGCCGCCCTCGACGCGATGCCCGCAGTGCTGGCGATGGTCGTTTCGGCCGTGCTCCTCACGGTGATGGTCGCCCAGCTGCGCCGCACGCCCGGAGGCGCCGAAGCATCCGCTCCGGACCGCCGTCGGTTCCTGGTCTGGGCCGGGGCCAGCGCCGGCCTGGGCGTGCTCGCCGCGGCCGGCGGGCAGCTGATCTCGGCCGGTATCCGGGCGACGGATGCGGCGCGCGCGCGCTTCACACTGCCGGCCGCGGCCGTTCCCGGTGCCCCGATCCCAGACGGTGCCGCTCTGGACCTCCCCGGCCTCACTCCGCTGATCACCCCGAACGCCGACTTCTACCGCATCGACACCGCCCTGCAGGTGCCCCGGATCGACCCGGGAACCTGGACGCTGACGGTCACCGGGATGGTCGAGAGGGAGATCGAGATCGACTTCGCCGAGCTCCTCGCCCTGCCCCTCGAGGAGAGCACGACCACTCTCGCCTGCGTCTCTAACGCCGTCGGCGGCGACCTGATCGGCAACGCGACCTGGCTGGGCTACCCGATCCGCCTGTTGCTGGCGCGGGCCCGGCCTCTCGCCGGGGCCGACATGGTACTCTCCCGCAGCGAGGACGGCTGGACCGCGGGCACCCCGCTGGAGGTTCTCACCGACGACCGCAATGCGATCCTCGCGGTGGGGATGAACGGGGAGCCGCTCCCCCTCGAGCACGGCTACCCGGTGCGTATGGTCGTGCCCGGGCTCTACGGTTACGTGTCGGCCACGAAATGGGTGGTCGAGTTGAACGTGACCCGCTTCGACCGGGAGACCGCCTACTGGACGACGCGCGGCTGGACCGCCCGAGGACCGGTCAAGCTCTCCTCCCGGATCGATGTGCCGAGCCGGAACACCGACGTCGCGGCCGGACCGGTGATCGTGGCGGGTGTGGCCTGGTCGCAGTACGTGGGCATCCGCGGCGTGCAGGTGCAAGTTGACGACGGAGCCTGGAACGACGCGACCCTGGCCGACGCGATCTCGGCCGACACTTGGCGCCAGTGGAGCTGGGTCTGGCCGGCATCGGCCGGGCGGCACACCCTGCGGGTGCGGGCGACGGATGCCGCGGGCCTGGTGCAGACTTCCGTGCGCCGGGACGTGATCCCCGATGGGGCCACCGGCCTGCACGATATCCCGGTCACGGTCGCCTGAAGCGACCCCTCGCAGTCCCGCGGCAGCCGGCCGGCGCGGGCGTATCTTCAACAGCGAGAACCACGCAGCGTGCCGGCGCATTGCCGTGCCCGGCTTGAGAGGACGGGAATCATGCACCGGAATGACGGATCGACAGTGCGCGCCGGCGGCTCACGTCGCCCCCCGGCGGCGGAGTAGACGCCCATGCCCACCCGGACGAAACTGACCCCCGCCGACCTGCGGCACTTCGAGAAGCTGCTCCGCCATCAGCGCCGCGACCTCGACATCACGCTCGGCCGGATCGGCACCACCCTCGACGGTGTGATCAAGGCCAGAAACACCGGCACCGCCGACGACGAGCACGACCCCGAAGGACCCACCCTAACCATGGAGTGGTCGCGCATCTCGGGTGTGCACAGCGACCTGGCGGCGCAGTCTGCGGCGATCGACCAGGCCTTGGCGCGCATCGTGGACGGCAGCTACGGGTTCTGCACCCGCCGGGGCGAACCGATCGGCCGGGAACGACTCGGGGCCCGGCCGTCCGCGGAGCTGTGCATCGACTGCGCGCGCGAGTTGGAGGCGCACCGCCGGGCCTGACTGAACCAATTCGACGGAGATTCTGGTCTCCAGAGCGGTTTTTGGTCATTCTAGGGCCGCTTTGGGCAAAATCTCCGTCGAATTCGTTCCGGACGGCGCGGAGGGCGCGCATCGCTTTCTGCACGAGCACCTCGGTGCGCGTGTCGACGGAGCTGGTCGCCGCGTCCAGGATCTCCTTCTCCGTGGCATCTGGACGCCCGTAGGCGATGTTGTCGCGGATCGTGCCGCCAAACAGCCAGGTGTCCTGCAGCACCATGCCCATACGTCCACGCAGGTCGTCGCGGGCCATTCGGCGCACGTCCACGCCATCGAGCGTGATCCGGCCGGCGTCGAGCTCGTAGACGCGCATCATCAGGTTCACCAGGGTGGTCTTGCCTGCCCCGGTGGGGCCCACGATGGCCACGGTCTGGCCGGGCTCGGCCACCAGGCTCAGGTTGTCGATCAGCGGCTTGTCCGCCGTGTAGCGGAACGAGGCGTTCTCGAAGACCAGCCGGCCGTGGGCGGTCGTGGGTGCCTCGGCACGCTCCGGGTCGGGGCTCTGCTCATCGGCGTCGAGCAGGGTGAAGACCCGCTCGGCGGAGGCGACGCCGGACTGCAACAGGTTCGCCATCGACCCGAGTTGGGCCAGCGGGTGGGTGAATTGGCGGGAATACTGGATGAACGCCTGCACATCGCCGAGCTGCATGGCCCCGGATGCCACCTGGAGGCCGCCGACGACGGCGATCCCGACGTAGACGAGGTTGCCGATGAATGTCATCGCCGGCATGATCAGGCCGCTGACGAACTGGGCGCCGAAGCTGGCCTCGTAGAGCTCGTCGTTCTTGGCCCGGAAGCGTTGCTCGACCTCCTTCTGGCGGCCGAACACCTTGACCAGGGCGTGGCCGGTGAAGGTCTCCTCAATCTGGCCGTTCAGCTCGCCGGTGTGGGTCCACTGGGCGACGAACAACTTCTGCGAGCGCTGGGCGATCAGGACGGTCGTGACCAGGGTCAGCGGCACTGTGACCAGGGCGATCAGGGCCAGGAGAGGCGAGAGCAGGAACATCATCACGATGACGCCCACCACGGTGAGCAGAGAGGTGACGGCCTGGCTCAGCGACTGCTGCAGGCTCTGTGAGACGTTGTCCACGTCGTTGGTGACCCGGCTGAGCACCTCGCCTCGCTGCACCGTGTCGAAGTAGCGCAGCGGGAGGCGGTTGGGCGACGATCACCATGGTGGCGCCACCCGTGCCGACGGCCAGTGCCTCGCGCAGCCGAGCATCCGTCGCCAAGTCGAGCGAGGAGAACGAGTCGTCGAAGATATAGAGTTCGGGCCGTTTGACCAGGGCCCGGGCAATGGCCAGGCGCTGCCGCTGCCCGCCGGACACATTCATGCCGCCCTGCGCGATCGGGGCATCGAGGCCGTCCGGCATCTCCGCCACGAAGTCGCGGGCCTGCGCGATGGTCAGTGCCTCCCAGAGTTCCGCCTCAGTGGCGTCGGGCTTGCCGTAGAGCAGGTTGCTGCGCACGGTGCCGGAGAACAGATGCGGCTTCTGCGGCACCAGCCCGATGCTGCCCCAGAGCAGGTCAGGGTGGAGCTCGCGCACGTCCACCCCGCCGACCCGCACGCTGCCGTTGGTGGCGTCGAAGAGGCGAGGCAGCAGGTTGACCAGGGTGGTCTTGCCCGATCCGGTGCTGCCGATGATCGCGGTGGTCTGCCCCTGATGCACGGTAAAGCTCACGTCGGAGAGCACCGGCTGCTCGGCGCCGGGGTAGGCGAAGCCCACGTCCACGAGTTCCACCTCTCCGCGGCCGATACTGTCGACGACGGGGTGGCGCGGCGGGCGCACGCTGGAATCGGTCTCGAGCACTTCGCCGATCCGGTCGGCCGACACGGTCGCCCGCGGGATCATCACGGCCATGAACGTGGCCATCATCACGGCCATCAGGATCTGCATCAGGTAGCTAAGGAAGGCAACCAGGGTGCCGACCTGCATGGACCCGTCCTCGATCCGGAACGCCCCGAACCAGATCACGGCCACGCTGGAGACGTTCAGGACGAGCATGACGACCGGGAACATCAGGGCCATCAGGCGGCCGGCCTGAAGGGCGGTGTCGGTGACATCCACGTTCGCCTTGCCGAACCGCACGGACTCGACGTCTTCGCGCACGAACGCCCGGATGACGCGGATGCCCGTGAGCTGTTCCCGCAGCACCCGGTTCACCGTGTCGATGCGGGTCTGCATCAGGAGGAACAGCGGCACCATCCGCGCGATGATCAGCCCGACCGCGATCAACAGCACGGGCACGCTCACGGCGATCAATCAGGATAGCTGCACGTCCTGCCGGACGGCCATGATCACGCCGCCGATGGACAGGATCGGTGCGGTGACCATCATGGTGGCGGTCATCAGCACGAGCATCTGCACCTGCTGCACGTCGTTGGTCGACCGGGTGATCAGCAACGGGGCGCCGAACCGGGTGACCTCCTGCTCGGAGAACTCGCCGACCCGGGTGAAGACAGCGCCGCGCAGGTCGCGTCCGAGCCCCATGGCGGCCTTCGCGCCGAAAAAGACGGCGACGATCGCGCACACGATCTGGAACAGGGTGATCAGCAGCATCAGACCACCGATGCGCAGGATGTACACGGTGTCTCCCGTGGCGATGCCCTCATCGATGATGTCGGCGTTGAGGGTGGGCAGATAGAGCGAGGCGATCGACTGGGCCAGCTGGAACACGACGACGGCTGCCAGCAGCCGCCGGTACGGCCGCAGGTATTTCACGAGCAGTTTCCAGAGCATCGGATCTCCTAGCAGGGGGCGTTCGGCGGCGTCGGGAAGCCGATGATGCCGTAGAGGATGAGGGCGGTGAGCTCATCGTCGTCGAAGTCGGGGCCGGCCGTGATGTGGGGCACGGATGCCGCAAGCGCGATCATCCGGATGACCTGCCCTGAACGCTCCGGGGCAACCGTGAGGCGCAGGAGGTCAGGCGCGAGCACGTCGGCGAGCAGCACGGTGAACTCGTGCGCGACGTCGTGGGTGTGGGGTCTGCCCATCGAGCCCACCGCCGTCATCAGCGCGAAGACCTGCGCGAAGCGGCGGCGCAGCAGGGAGACCATGGCGCGCACCCGTTCCTCGAGCGGGAGCTCACGGTCGAGCGCGGCAAGTTCGAGACGGAACGGCTCGGGGTCGAGCTGACGGTCCATGGCCGCCCGGAGCAGGTTGTCCTTGCTGTCGAAGGCTCGGAAGATGGTGCCCTCGGCGATCCCGGCGCACTGGGCGATCTGTCGAGTGGTGACGGTCTGCCGTGCTCGATCAGCAGCGGCGTGACCGCGTCGAGGATCATCGACTGCCGGTCCTCGACGGACAGGGCTTTCGCGCGCGCAGGTTTGACGGACATCCCCCCAGCTTTTATGAGTGCGCGCTCACTCACAAAGTGGAATCGGGGTTCGGGTTCCAGAGAGGACGGTTCAGGCGAAGAGGTCCGAGATCCAGGCCACGTCCTCGGGCGACGGCCTCCACGCGCTGCCCTCGGTGGCGTTCTGCAGGATCTGTTCCGGGCGGGTTGCTCCGGCGATGATGCTGGTGAGCCCCGGCTGGGCCAGCAGCCAGGCGAAGGTGGCTGCGAGCATGGTCACGCCGCGCTGGTCGCAGAACGCTTCGTACTTTTCGATGACGTCCCAGGGCGCGTTCCGGGCCAGGTGCGGCCGGACCATCATGATGCGGCTGTCGGCGGGGCCGCCCGCACGAGAGAACTTGCCTGTGAAAAGCCCGTTGTAGAGGGGGAAGAACGGCAGGAAGCCGAGCCCGTAGGCGTTGACGGCCGGCAGCACCTCGTCTTCGGCGTCACGCACCAGCAGGCTGTACTCGTTTTGCGCCGAAACGAACCGCGGATGCCCCGTCAGCCGGGCGGTGAACTCCGCCTCGGCGATCTGCCAGCCGGCCAGGTTGGAGTGGCCGATATAGCGCACCTTTCCCTCGCGGATGAGGTCGTCGAGGGTCTGCAGGGTCTCTTCGATCGGGGTGTTCGGGTCAGGCTGGTGCAGTTGGTAGAGGTCGATCCAGTCGGTCTGCAGGCGCCGGAGGGACGCCTCGACGGCCAGTCGAATGTAGCGACGTGAGGCGCGGGCGCCCCAGTCGGGTCCATTCCGACCGTTCATGTCCATGCCGAACTTCGAGGCGAGCACGATCTGGTCGCGCTTGCCCCGCAGCGCGCAACCCATCAGGGTCTCGCTGAGGCCGCGTTCCGCGCCGTAGATGTCGGCCGTGTCCAACAGGGTGATCCCGGCGTCGACGGCCGCGTTGACGACGGCGGTGGTTCCGGCCTGGCTCTCCGTCGCGGTTCCGGCGCGTCCGAAGTTGTTGCAGCCCAACCCGATCGTGGACACCATGAGCCCCGAATTGCCCAGCCTGCGGTACTCCATCTGCTCCATCCCTCCACATTAGGCTCGCCGGCCTGTGCTAGACAGGACTCAACTACAAAGGGGTGTCAGTGAGTCGTTTCACGCTCGGCGTCATGTCGCGTTCCGGTAAGCCGAATGAACGGCGCTTGCCCATTCATCCGTCACATGTCGAACGGATCGATCCGGACCTCCGGGAGCGAATGTTTCTCGAGCGCGGCTACGGCGAGCAGTTCGGTGTGTCGGACGAGCAGCTGGCCCCGCTCGTGGGAGGGCTTTGCTCGCGCGCGGACCTCATCCGGGAGTGCGACGTCATCCTGCTCGCAAAGCCTCTGCTGGCGGATGTCGCGGCACTGCGCGACGGACAGGTGCTCTGGGGCTGGCCGCACTGCGTGCAGGATGAGAAACTCACCCAGCTTGCCATCGACAAGCGGCTGACCCTGATCGCGTTCGAGGCGATGAACCACTGGACCGGAGGCGGCGAGTTCCACCTGCACGTGCTGCACAAGAACAACGAGCTCGCCGGGTATTGCTCCGTGCTGCACGCCCTGTCCCTGATCGGTTCGACGGGTGACTACGGCCGCAAGCAGCGTGCCGCGGTGATCGGCTTCGGGGCCACCGCCCGGGGCGCCGTGACGGCGCTCAACGCCCTCGGTGTCTACGATGTCACGGTGCTGACCAATCGCGACGTGACCGCGGTCAGCTCCCCGATCCACTCCGCCCAGATCGTGCAGCTCGACCACGGCGACGGCACGAACGGGAACTTCGCCCTGCCGGGAAACGAACGGGTGCCGCTGCCCGAGTTTCTCGCCGGCCATGACGTCATCGTGAACTGCGTGCTGCAGGACCCAAATGCCCCGCTCATCTTCCTGAGCGACGATGATCTCTCGATGGTGGCCCCGGGCTCGCTGATCATCGACGTGTCCTGCGACACCGGCATGGGTTTCAGTTGGGCGAAATCGACGACGTTCGACGAACCGACCTTCCGGGTCGGCACCAACGTCACCTACTACGCGGTCGACCACAGCCCGTCGTACCTCTGGAACTCCGCCACCTGGGAGATCAGCGAGGCGCTGTTGCCGTACCTGCGCGAGGTCCTTGCGGGCGAGGCCGCTTGGACCGCCAACGAGACCCTTCGGCGGGCCATCGAGATCCACGAGGGGATCATCCGGAATCCCGACATCCTGGCATTCCAGCACCGCTCCCCCGAATATCCCCACACCCGGCTCGCCTGAAGCCGGCCGGCTCCTCCCCAGCCCAGCCCGGCGCTCTTCCCACGCCAGGTCCGAAACCCGCGCTGTGCGCAGGGCGCCGCCGACTACAGTCGAGGCATGACGACCATCGGAACCTTCCTGATCCGGCTGCCCAGCCCCATTGGGCGGCTGGAACTCACGAGTGACGCCGAGCGCATCCTCTCCCTCTCCATCGAACGCGACGGACAGCTGCCCCTCGACGAGACCCCGGAAGCCCCGTCGCCCCTGCTCGACCGGGCCACGCGCCAATTGGCGGAGTACTTCGGCGGCACCCGCACGGTTTTCGACCTGCCCGTGGCGCCGAGCGGGGGCACTGCGTTCCAGCAGGGCGTCTGGCAGCGACTGTCCGAGCTCGGCTTCGGCGAGGCGACCTCGTACGGCGAGCTGGGACGATCGCTGGGCAAGCCGGGGTCCGGCCGGGCCGTGGGCGGCGCCGTCGGGGCGAACCCCGTTCCGATCCTGATCGGCTGCCACCGGGTGCTCGCCGCCGACCGTCGCATCACCGGCTACAGCGGCGGCAGCGGAGTGCCCACCAAGGTCTGGCTCCTCGACCACGAGGGCATCGAGCACCGCTCATGAGCACCCCGGCGACCAGCGCGCTGCCAGCCGAGGCCACGACATCCGCCTCACTGAAGCTCGGCGATGACGGGCTCACCCGCTGCGGCTGGGTCGGCGGCGACCCCGAATACCAGCGCTACCACGACGAAGAGTGGGGGCGTCCGCTCCGGGACGAGAGGCTGCTGTTCGAGAAGCTGTGCCTCGAGGGGTTCCAGGCCGGCCTGTCCTGGATCACCATCCTGCGACGTCGGCCGGCCTTCCGGGCCGCCTTTTACGACTTCGACGTCAACCGCGTGGCCGTGATGGACGACGTCGACGTCGCCCTGCTCCTCGCGGATGCGAGCATCATCCGGCACCGCGGCAAGATCGAGGCCACCATCCGGAACGCCCGGGTCACCCGAGACCTCGGCGAGAGCCTGACCGAGCTGATCTGGAGCTTCGCGCCAGAACCCCGCGGCCCCCGGCTGCGGGAGCTCGGCGAGGTCCCGGCGACCACAATGCAATCGATGGCACTGAGCCGGGAGTTGCGCACCCGGGGCTACACGTTCGTCGGCCCCACCACCATGTACGCCCTGATGCAGTCGGCCGGCCTCGTCGACGACCACCTGAGCGGATGCCATCGGTCGAACGACGCCTGACCACCACAACGCCTTCGGCTGACGCTATGCCGATCGCCGCCCTGTCAGCCGCCACGCTGCCAACCGCCGCCCTGACGGCCACGGGCTGTTGTGCGTGAGGTGCTCCTCGAGGCGAGTAAGTCCTGAACGATTGGTTCTGTCGCGCCTGCACTTCAGCCCTGACTGCACCGTGTGGACGCCGTTCATCACGGGCGGAGCGCCGTGTCCGGTGTCGAACCAATTCGACGGAGTCGCCGCGAGGCCTCGGACTCAGACATACGGCGGTCGGAGCGCACGTTCATCCCCCTCCCTTTCGCGGTCACGGCTCTCCGACGTGTGCATCGAAAACAACCGCTTCGAAGCCCCCATCCGCGAATCCTCATCGCCCCCCAGCCATCAGGACTCGCGCGTCTATCGGAGGGACGGCAGCAGGCCGAGTGCCCGTACGGCCTCGCGCTCCTCGATCAGCTCCGCGACGGACGCGTCGATCCTCGCCCGCGAGAACGCGTTGATAGCCAGGTCCGGCACGATCTGCCAGCGGCCGTCGACAGCCCGAACCGGGAAGGAACATACGAGCCCCTCCGGGACGCCATAAGAGCCGTCGGAGCTGACGCCCGCCGAGGTCCACCGCTCACCGGTCCCGTTGACCCAGTCGTAAACGTGGTCGATGGCTGCGCTGGCCGCGGAGGCCGCGGACGATGCCCCGCGGGCCTGAATGATTTCGTAGCCTCGGTTCGCCACCCGGGGGATGAAGTCGTCGACGAGCCAGTCCTGCGCCACCAGCTCGGAGACCGGACATCCCCCGGCGGTGGCGTGGAAGACATCCGGGTACTGGCTGGCGGAGTGGTTTCCCCAGATGGTGAGACCGTCGAGTTCGGCGACGTGCACCTGCAGCCGGCTTGCTAGCTGAGCGATGCCGCGGTTGTGGTCCAGTCGCGTCATGGCGGTGAACCGGTCGGCGGGGATGTCGGGGGCGAAGGCACTCGTCACCAGGGCGTTGGTGTTGACGGGGTTGCCCACGACCAGCACGCGCACGTCGGATGCCGCGCCCGCGTTGAGGGCGGCCCCCACCGGACCGAAGATGCGGCCGTTGCTTTCGAGCAGCGCGACGCGCTCCATTCCAACGGCTCTAGGGCGGGATCCGACCAGGAGGGCGATGTTGACGCCGTCGAAGGCGCGCACGGGGTCTTCGGTGACCGTCACGGAGCGCAGGAGAGGGAACGCGCAGTCCTGCAGTTCGAGGGCGGTGCCCTCGGCTGCTGCGCGCCCCGAGGGGATCTCCATCAGGGTCAGGTTGACGGGAACGGTCGGGCCGAGGAGGTCTCCGGACGCGATCCGGAAGAGCAGCGAATAGCCGATCTGTCCGCCGGCGCCGGTGACGGTGACATTCATTGGTGTGGACACGAAAGCCAGCCTAGGGCCGGAATGTGCCCGCGTCAGCCTCGGGTTGCGGCAACCTCGGCGGCGACGACGAGATTCAGTTCCCGGACCGCTCCCGGGCGCAAATCGAAGCCTGCCCCCGGTGCCCAGTCGAGCAGCTCTACGGCGGTGTCGAAGGACCGACCGTGCCGGATCAGAGCCCGGGTGAAGTTCCCCTTGGCCGTCTTGTTGAAGTGGTTCACGGCTCGCGTCTGGCCGTCCGCCGTCTCCGTGACCACGCGCAGAAACACCGCGTCGGGCCGCACCGGCGCGGGGCCGAGCGCCACGTACCCGTTCGAGCGGAGATCCAGCAGGAGCCCCGCTGACCCCGCCAGAACGCAACCCACAGCGCCCGCCCAGTGCTTCTTCAGAGGCAGCTCCGGCAGCCTGGAATCGCAGGACAGCCGGTAGGCCGGGAGGAGATCGAGAGCGCCGACCGGCCCGAACAGGGCGGAATGCACGAGGACGTTCCGGCCTGCCCAGTCGCGTTCCAGCGGGGAGAGGCTGGCGGCGTCGAGGGCGTCATAGACGACGCCGGTGTACCGGTCGATGGCCGGCATTGTGGCGGCGGAGGACAGCACGCGATTGCGCTCCACCTCCGCGGACTGCGTGCGACCCAGTCTTAGGGCCGACATCATCGCATCCGGATGCTTCGCAAGCGACTGCAGCGCACGCACAAGTACCCGCCGCTTGGGTCCAAGCGACGGGTACGTGAGGCTCTGCAGGTCAAGCGGTAATTCGATGCCCCCGTGACGTTTCGTCTCGGACGGCGGCAGAAGGATCAGCACACTGACTAAACGAGTTCTGCCTTGCGAGCGACGATCGTGACCACATCGTTGGCGACCGACAGGAAGCCGTCCGCCGCCTCGGCGACGATTTTCTCGCCGCCGCTCAGGGTCACGCGCACCTCACCGCTGGCCAGGATGGCCAGCATGGGCTCGTGCCCGGGGAGGATTCCGATCTGGCCTTCGACGGTGCGGGCGACAACCATGCTCGCCTCGCCGGACCACACCTCGTGGTCCGCCCCGACGACGCTGACCTTGAGCGAAGAATCGGCCATGACTAGTCGTTCTCCTTCTGGATTTTCGCCCACTTCTCTTCGACGTCGGCGATGCCTCCGACGTTGAAGAAAGCCTGCTCGGCCACGTGGTCGAAGTCACCATTGGCAATCGCCGTAAAGGATTCGATGGTGTCCTTAAGCGATACCGTGGACCCCTCGACGCCCGTGAACTTTTTGGCCATGTAGGTGTTCTGCGACAGGAACTGCTGGATGCGGCGTGCGCGGGAGACGGTGACCTTGTCTTCCTCGGAAAGCTCGTCGACACCGAGGATCGCGATGATCTCCTGCAGTTCCTTGTTCTTCTGCAGAATCGCCTTGACGCGAACGGCCGTGTTGTAGTGATCGGCACCCAGGTAGCGGGGGTCGAGGATACGGCTGCTCGAGGTGAGCGGGTCGACGGCCGGGTAGAGGCCCTTCGAAGCGATCTCACGCGACAGCTCGGTGGTGGCGTCGAGGTGGGCGAACGTGGTCGCCGGGGCCGGGTCGGTGTAGTCGTCAGCAGGCACGTAGATGGCCTGGAGCGACGTGATCGAGTGGCCACGGGTCGACGTGATGCGCTCCTGCAGGATGCCCATCTCGTCGGCCAGGGTCGGCTGGTAGCCCACAGCGCTGGGCATACGGCCCAAAAGGGTCGACACCTCAGAGCCAGCCTGAGTGAACCGGAAGATGTTGTCGATGAAGAGCAACACATCCTGCTTGGCAACATCGCGGAAGTACTCGGCCATGGTGAGCGCGGAGAGGGCGACGCGCAGACGCGTCCCCGGCGGCTCGTCCATCTGGCCGAACACGAGGGCGGTCTTGTCGAAGACGCCCGCCTCTTCCATCTCGTGGATGAGATCGTTGCCCTCACGGGTGCGCTCACCGACACCGGCGAACACGGACACTCCACCGTGGTCCTGCGCGACACGCTGGATCATTTCCTGGATCAAAACGGTCTTGCCGACGCCGGCACCACCGAACAGGCCAATCTTTCCACCCAAGACGTACGGGGTTAGCAGGTCAATGACCTTGATGCCGGTCTCGAACAGCTGCGTCTTGGATTCCAGCTGGTCGAAGGGCGGTGGCTTGCGGTGGATGGGCCAGCGCTCAGTGATTTCGATCTTCTCGCCGGGCTCCGCATTGAGCACCTCGCCAATGGCGTTGAACACGCGCCCCTTGGTAACGTCCCCGACGGGAACCGTGATGGGCGAGCCGGTGTCCCGGACCTCCTGGCCACGAACCAGACCGTCGGTCGGGTTCAGCGCGATGGCGCGAATGAGGTCGTCGCCCAAGTGCTGGGCAACCTCGAGCGTGATCACGGTCGACACATCACCGATGACGATGGTGGTCTTCAGTGCGTTGTACATGCCCGGAATCGAGTCGTGCGGGAACTCGATGTCGACGACCGGGCCCGTGACCCGGGCGATCCGGCCCACGGCCACGGTCTCGACCGGTGCATGGACTGGCGCGGTTGCGGTGTCAGTCATAGCTCTCTCTTCTCTGGTTTAGTGCTTGGCGGATGAGAGCGCGTCGGCTCCACCCACGATCTCGGAAATCTGCGACGTGATCTCGGTCTGCCGGGCGTTGTTGGACAGCCGGGTGTAGTCCTTGATTAGCTTGTCCGCGTTGTCGGAGGCCGATGACATGGCCTTCTGACGTGCGGCGTGCTCGGCTGCGGCGGACTGCAGCATGGAGTTGAAGATACGGCTCTCGATGTAGACGGGCAGGAGCGAGTCCAGCACCGTTTCAACGTCCGGTTCGAACTCATAGAGTGGCAGGACCTGATTATCACCAGGCTCCTCACCGCCCTCCACGACCTCGAGGGGAAGCAGCCGGACAACCTGAGGAAGCTGGGTGACCATGCTGACGAACCGGTTGTAGACGACGTGAATCTCGTCGACGCCACCGTCGTCCGCTTCGCGGAGGAAGGCCTCGAGCAGCGCGTCGCTGATATCGCATGCGGTCTCGTACTGCGGCTGATCGGTGGAACCGGTCCAAATGCGCTCGGAGACGCGGCGGCGGAAATTGAAGTACGACGCGGCCTTGCGACCCACCAGGAAGTAGACGATGTCCTTACCCTGGCTGCGCAGCAGCTCGCTGAGCGATTCGGCCTCACGCAGCACCTGCGAGCTGAACGCCCCCGCGAGACCACGGTCGGAGGCGAAGATGACGACCGCAGCGCGCTCGATCTTCTCCGGTTCGGTCGTGAGCACGTGGGCGACATTCGAGTACGTCGCTACCGCGGACACCGCCTGCGTGACGGCACGAGCGAACGGGGTTGACGCGGCGACGCGAGCCTTGGCCTTTTGAATGCGCGAGGCAGAGATCAACTCCATGGCCCGAGTGATCTTCTTAGTCGTCTGGGCAGACTTGATCTTCTGCCGGTAGACCCGAAGTTGCGCTCCCATGTGTCTCCTGTGCTTCCTTGTCAGTGCTGAATTGGTGCGGACGATCGAGTGATGCCGGCCGCGCCCCGCGGCTCGAACGAGTCGGGAGCGCGGCCGATGTCACTTAGCGGCGGTGCTTGACGATCTTTTCCTGGTTGACCTTGTCAGCGGGAATCGCCTCGAAGACTTCCTTGCCCACCGAGGCGAGCGGCTTGCCCTCGCCCGTCTGGAATCCTTGCTTGAACTTGTCGACCTCGATCTCGAGCGTCGCGATGGTCGCGTCGTCGAGAACGTTGGTGTCGCGCAGTGTCGTGAGTACGCTCGTGGTGCGGCCCAGGTGGTCGAGCAGGCCACGCTCGAAGCGCAGGACGTCGGCCACGGGCACCTCGTCGAACTTGCCGTTCGTGCCGGCCCAGATCGAGACGACCTGGTCTTCGACGGGGTACGGCGAGTACTGCGGCTGCTTGAGCAGCTCGGTCAGGCGTGCGCCACGACCGAGCTGGCGGCGGCTCGTCGCGTCGAGGTCGGAGGCGAACATCGCGAAGGCCTCGAGCGACCGGTATTGCGCCAGCTCGAGCTTCAGAGTGCCGGAGACCTTCTTGATCGACTTGACCTGAGCGTCACCGCCGACTCGGGAGACCGAGATGCCCACGTCGACCGCGGGACGCTGGTTGGCGTTGAACAGGTCGGACTGCAGGAAGATCTGGCCGTCGGTGATCGAGATCACGTTGGTCGGGATGTAGGCAGAGACATCGTTCGCCTTGGTCTCGATGATCGGCAAGCCGGTCATCGATCCGGAACCGAGGGCGTCGGACAGCTTGGCGCAACGCTCGAGCAGACGGGAGTGCAGGTAGAACACGTCACCGGGGTACGCCTCACGTCCCGGCGGGCGGCGCAGAAGCAGCGACACCGCACGATAGGCCTCGGCCTGCTTGGACAGGTCGTCGAAGATGACGAGGACGTGCTTGCCGGCGTACATCCAGTGCTGACCGATGGCCGAGCCGGTGTACGGGGCGAGGTACTTGAAGCCGGCCGGGTCGGAGGCCGGGGACGCGACGATGGTCGTGAACTCCATGACTCCGGCATCCTCGAGCGCACCCTTGACGGCGGCGATCGTGGAACCCTTCTGACCGATGGCGACGTAGATGCAACGAACCTGCTTGTTCACGTCGCCCGTCGCCCAGTTGGCCTTCTGGTTGATGATCGTGTCAATCGCGATCGCGGTTTTGCCGGTCTGGCGGTCTCCGATGATCAGCTGACGCTGGCCGCGTCCGATCGGGATCATGGCGTCGATGGCCTTGATTCCGGTCTGCATGGGCTCGTGAACCGACTTGCGGTCCATCACGCCGGGTGCCTGTAGCTCCAGCGCGCGGCGGCCTTCGCTCTTGATCTCGCCGAGCCCGTCGATGGGCGCCCCCAGCGGGTCGACGACGCGGCCGAGGTAGCCGTCGCCGACGGGTACGGAGAGGACCTCACCAGTGCGGTGCACCTCCATGCCCTCGACGATGCCGGCGAACTCGCCGAGAACGACGACGCCGATCTCGTCTTCGTCCAGGTTCTGGGCGAGGCCGAGGGTGCCGTCCGCGAACGTGATGAGCTCGTTCGCCATCACGCTGGGAAGGCCCTCGACGTGCGCGATGCCGTCGCCGGCCGTGGTGACGTAGCCAACCTCGGTCGTCGCGGTCTTGTTCGGCTCGTAGGACTTCACGAAGTCCTGGAGAGCGTCACGGATCTCATCGGGGCTGATCGTTAGTTCTGCCATCATCTTCCCTTTTCTGTACTGGGTGTACAGGTTCTGTCGTGCACGAGACGCTGCCGTCCCGAGGTGTGTGGTACTGACTGAAGCGGTCAGCCAGCGAGCTGGATTCTCAGATCTTTAAGACGGGTGGCAATGCTGCCATCGATGACGTCGTCACCGATTTGAACGCGGACGCCCCCGACAATTTCGGGGTCGACAACCTCATTGATCGTGAGCCGACGCCCATAGCGCACCGTGAGGCTGGCTCGAAGGCGATCAACCTGCTCCGGAGCCAACGCGGCGGCCGACGTGATCGTGGCGATCGAGCTGTCTGACTGGTCCGCGACGATGGATGCGGCGTAGCGCAGCAATTCTCCGATGCGGCGGCCGCGGGGCTGCTGCACCAGGTGTCGAACAATCGCGAGCGTCTGTTCGGAGACCTTGCCGGCCAGGAGGGCGTCAACAACACTCACCTTGGCCGCTGTGGTGCCGAGCTTTGAGGCGAGGGCGAGCTCGAGCTCGCCGTTGGACGACACGGTCTTGCCGAACGCGAACAGTTCCTCCGCGACCTGCCCGGGGACAGTGGCCGAAGACGCAATCACCCGCAGGCCGAGGTCTTCGATGCCGGCCAGAAGATCGGTGTGGTTCGACCAGCGTGCGGCGGAGGCGGCTTGAAGCAGCTCCAGCGCGGTCGGCGTCATTGCGCCCGAGAAGATTGCGCTCACGAGGGTGGCCTTCGCCGCCGCATCCGCTGACGGGTCGACCAAAGCCGACCGGAGCTGTGACGTGTGGCCAATCACACGACCGGAGTTCAACAAATTGACGCCGGTCGCGAGGTCGTTCGTTCCCCCGGGACGGGACAGAACCGCCCGTGTTGAGACTAAGGCTTCCCTGGTGGCGCTACCCATTACCGGATCACTTTCTCCGAGGCCTCGAGGTCAGCCAGGAATCGGTCGACGATGCCGCTGGCCTTTTCGTCGTTGGTCAGGCTTTCGCCGATGACGCCGGAGGCCAGGTCGATGGCCAGTGTGCCGACTTCGCTGCGCAGGGAGATCACTGCGGCCTGTCGTTCGGCCACGATCTGAGCCTTCGCCGTCGCGGTTACCCGAGCGGCGGCGATGACGGCCTGCTCCTTGAGCTCGTTCACGATCGTCTGTCCGTCGACGCGGGCGGCGTCGCGGATCCTGCCGGCCTCGGCCCTCGCCTCGGCCAGCTGGGTCGTGTACTGCTCGAGAGCAGCTTCGGCCTTGCGCTGGGCATCATCTGCCTTGGCGATGTTGCCCTCAATGGCCTCCGCACGATCGTCGAGGATCTGGCGGAAGCGCGGGATCGCGAAGCGCACGAAGAAGACCATGACGACCAGGAAGACAACAGCCGACCAGGTGATGTCGTAGATGGCAGGAAGGAACGGATTCGTTTCCGCTTCTGCTGCCAGAACAAGCTCAGGCATGGTGGCGATCCCTAGACGAAGATGAAGAAGACGGCTACACCGATGAATGCAAGGAGCTCCGTGAACGCTATGCCGAGGAACATGGTGACCTGGAGACGGCCTGCGAGTTCGGGCTGGCGAGCCATGGCTTCAACGGTCTTTCCGGCGACGATACCGATGCCGATACCCGGGCCGATCGCGGCAAGACCGTAGCCTACGGTGGCGATATTGCCGGTGATCTCGGCAAGAATGGTGGATTCCACTATGTGTGTCCTTTCAATCGAAAACGACGTCGGTCGACGCAGTTGTGTGTGTCAGTGCTCTTCAGCCACGGCCTGTTGGACGTACACCGCGGTCAAGAGGGTGAAAATGTACGCCTGGAGGATGAACACGGCGAACTCGACGAAAGTGAAGATGAACCCGAACGCCAGCGTCCCGATTCCGAAGAGCCCCAACCAGCCACCTGCAGTGAAGATGAAGAAGCTCGTCGCCCCAAAGCACAGCACGAGCAGGAGGTGTCCGACCATCATGTTGAGCAGGAGTCGCAAAGCGAGCGAGATCGGCCGCACGATAAAGATATTGATGAACTCGATCGGGGCGAGCAAGATGTAGATCGGCCACGGCACACCGGCCGGGAAGAGCGAATTCTTGAAGAACTTGGCGGCGCCGAGCTGCTTGATACCCGCGTAGATGAACACGACGTAGGCGACGAGACCGAGCAGCAGGGGCATGCCGATGAGTGCCGTGCCCGAGATATTCAGGGCCGGGATTACGCCCGTGACGTTCATCGCAAGGATGCCGAAGAACATGCCGGCCAACAGGGGCAGGTAACGGCGACCCATCTCCTTGCCGAGGATCTGATCGGCGATCTGCACCTGGACAAAACCCAGTACAAGCTCGGCGATGCTCTGACCGCGGCCAGGGACTCGGGATGGTTTGCGCAAGGCGAGCCAGAAGAGCAGGAGCATCACGGCTACGGCGAGGATGCGGACCAGGATGATCCGGTTGATCTCGAAGGGCGTTCCCTCAAAGAACAACGCGGGGAGACCAAGGAACTCACTGATGCCCGGAGCCTGAAACTCATCGCCGGTAGCCATGGGAACCAGTAAGTTCGCAGCGTAATACAACAGCGCTATCTCCTGTTTCTGTGCGGATGCACAACGGCGACAATGGTCAAGTGTGGTCTGTGGCGCAGTGGATCACACTGCGGCCGGTGACAGTTTTTTGACTCTATCAACTTTCGCTCACGGCGACTAATCGACCGTCCCTGTTCCGGTCAGGACCTGGGGTGGTCGGATTTTTTTGGGAGCACGGCGTCACTCACGTAGCCCAGATGGGAGCGGAAGACCACCAGGACGTCGACGATCATGGTGCCGATGGCTCCGGCAATGACGGTGATGAACAGAACTGTCGTCTGCACGAAGGAAGCATCCCGAAGCAGAGCGAGTATCACGATGAACACGACGATTTTCAGCAGCCATGCCCCCATCACGATGCCGAAAAAAGCGGCAATGTCGAACCGCATGGCCCCGATGATGCTCACGGCAGTGATCGAAGCGAACAGCACGGCAAGCGCGGTGCCGATGAAGGCGCTGATGAGGCCTTCGGTTGACGCAAAAAGGTAGCCGAGTCCGCCGCCGACGATCGCGATGGCAATCGCGAGGAAGCCTGTGTATCGAAGGACTGCGGTCAGGACTCCCCTGGCGTTCGATGGCACCGCTCGGAGCGTGGTGGGCAAGCTGGTGGGATCGGGTGCGTTCATACGTTTTCCTCCACCGTCGCCGACGCCTCATCGAGGCGGTCGAGTCGGGCGATTTCTTCTCTGTGTTCGGCCGTTCGGGCGAGTTGGCTGGCGGACTCGACGGCCTTGCGCCGACTCAACGGAGCCAGCGTGACGAGGGTGCAGATCAGCAGCGCGACGATCAGGAAAATTGTGGCATACCAGGTGGGCAGCCCGAAATACACCGGGAGCAGAAAGTAGAGCAGGCAACCGACGGATGCCGCCGCGGTCCAGCCGTAGAAGATCAAAACGGCATGCAGGTGCGAATGGCCCATGTCCAGTAGCCGGTGGTGCAGGTGCTTGCGGTCGGCGCTGAAGGGTGATTTGCCGGCCCGGACGCGCCGGAACACCGCCAGACCGAAGTCGAGAAGCGGAATGATCAGGATGGCGACGGGCAGGATGATCGGGATGAACGCCGGGAAGAGCTGCGACCGGTTCACGGCGGTCGGGTCGACCTGGCCCGTGATCGCGATCGCGGACGTGGCCATCAGCAGACCCACCAGGAGGGCGCCCGCATCACCCATGAACAGTTTCGCCGGCCGCCAGTTGAGCGGCAGGAAGCCGACGCAGGCACCCACCAGGACGGCAGCGATCAGTGAGGCGAGGTTGAAGTAGTTGCTCGGGGAGGTGTCCCGGGCCAGCAGGTAGCTGTAGAGGAAGAACACTCCGTTCGCGATGAGCGCGACGCCGGCCACGAGTCCGTCGAGCCCGTCGATGAAGTTGATCATGTTCATCACGATCACGATCACGATCACGGTGATCAGGATCGACATCCAGGACGACCCGACGGTCAGGCCGCCGATCGGCAGCGACAACACCTGCACGCCCTGCCAGGCGATGAGGCCGGCAGCGATGAACTGCCCGGCCAGTTTGGTCATCCAGTCGAGGTCCCAGAGATCGTCGGCCACTCCCAGCAGCACGATCAGCAGGGCTGCACCCAGGATGGCGAGGATCTGCTGGGGGTCACTGAAGATGAGTCGCAGCGGCGCGAAGCGGGCCGCAACCAGGTAGGCCACACCGAAGGCGGCGACGATGCCGACGAAGATCGCGATTCCGCCGAGGCGGGGCGTGGGCCGCGTGTGCACATCGCGCTCGCGGATCTTCGGGTAGAGGCGGTAGCGGTGACTGAGCTTGAGTACAAGAACTGAGAACCCGAAGGTCACCAGGGCCGAGACCAGGCTGAGCAGGACGAAGACGGTCATGGCTATCGAGCGTCTGCCGTGGGATCGACCGGTTCGGCCCTCACTTCGGTGACGGGCTCGGTGGCCGACTCGGTGGTGGTTTCGGCAGCGGGCTTGTCCGCAGGCGCGCCGAACCCGATCGGCGCGAGCGCCTCTCCGATGACGCCTTCGATGGCCTCCCGTGAGATCACGCCGTTCCGCACGATGACGACCTTGCCACCGTTGGAGTCGAAGCCGGAGGCATCCACGATGGTCGACGAGGTATCCCCGGGCCGGTCGCCGATGGGTTCGTAGCCGAGTCCGGCCGTTCCGCCGTCGAGGTAGACGGCCACGCTGCCGCCGAGCATCTCTTCGGCGCCTTCCGCGTCGATCGCGGAGGGCCGGCCGCTGGTGTTGGCGGATGACACGGCCAAGGGTCCCGTCTCGGAGAGGAGGTCGAGGGCAACCGGGTTGCTCGGCATCCGCAGGGCCACCGTGCCGCGGGTGTCACCGAGGTCCCAGGCGAGCGACGGCTGGGCGTTCAGCACCACCGTCAGACCACCGGGCCAGAACACGGCGACGAGCTCGCGCACCGGTTGCGGAATGTTCTGGGCCAGGGCGTCGAGGGTGGGAATTCCGGGGATCAGCACGGGCGGCGGCGAGGAACGGTCGCGGCCCTTGGCGTCGAGAAGGCGCTGCACCGCCTCCGGGTCGAAGGCGTCTGCGGCGACGCCGTAGACCGTGTCGGTGGGAATGACAACGAGCGCGCCGCGACCGATGGCCGAGCGCGCGAGCCTCATGCCGGCCGCGTATTCCGTGTCAACCGAGCAGTCATAGATGCGAGTCATTGTGCCTGATTCTACTGCAGCCGCCCAGAGGGAACCGCCCTCACCGATCGGCGGGAACGGGGGCGAGGGCCGTGGTGGCGCGGTCGCGGGTGGTGTAGTCGCGGTGAGTGGCCGGGACGCGCCAGCCGTCGGCGGCCAGGAGGGCACGGATCTGCGCCCCCTGCAACTCACCGTGCTCGATCACGATCTGGCCGCCAGGACGCAGGAGGCGCAGGGCCGTGCGGGAGACGTGCCGCACCACGTCGAGCCCGTCGGGGCCGCCGAACAGGGCGCGGGCCGGGTCGAAGAGGCTTACCTCGGGGTCGCGCGGGATCGCATCCGTCGGAATGTAGGGCGGGTTGGAGATGACCACGGCCACGGTTCCGTCGAGTTCGGTGAGCTCTTCGGTGAGGTCGCCGAACACCAGCGTGGCATTCGGCGCGGCTACCTGCTCGAAGTTGCGGGAGGTATAGGGGAAGGCCTCCGGCGAGTTCTCGACCGCCCAGATGCGCGCGTTCGGCACCTCGACCGCCAGGGAAAGGGCTATCGCGCCGCTACCGGTGCCGAGGTCCACCCCGATCGGCTCCGCGTCGGGCAGTGCCCGGAGCGCGTCGATGGCGAACTGCGCCACCTGCTCCGTCTCGGGGCGGGGAACGAACACGCCCGGTCCGACGAACAGGTCGAGGGAGCGGAAGGGTGCCCGCCCGGTGATGTGCTGCAGCGGCTCGCGCAGGCAGCGGCGACGAACGAGTTCACGGATGGCAGCGGCATCCGTGGAGCCCAGGGCGGTGCGCAGGATGGCGGCGGCCTGCACCTGGCCGCGGCTCTGGGCGAGAACGTGACCGATCAGGAGATCGGCGTCGACGTCGGGGTCGCTGATCCCCGCCTGGGAAAGGGAGTCGATGGCCCGGGTGCGCAATTCGGCAATGTCGGTGGGAACAATGTCGGTAGGAATTGAGCTGATGGGAATGGAATGGTGGCCGTGCGAAGTTGTCACGTATTGAAATGTAACGCACGCACACGCCCAATGCCGGAGCCGTAGGCTGGGCGAGGTTCCTGACCCCGATCGAAAGGCGACCACCGATGCCCGCACAGATTTACTCCGATATCACTGCTGCAGTCGGCAAGACCCCTCTGGTCAAGCTAAACCGACTCACCGCCGGCCTCGACGCGACCGTGCTGGTGAAACTGGAGTTCTACAACCCCTCGGGCAGTGTGAAGGACCGGATCGGGATCGCGATCGTCGATGCGGCCGAGGCCTCGGGCGAGCTGGCTCCGGGTGGAACCATTGTCGAGGGTACCAGCGGCAACACCGGGATCGCTCTCGCCATGGTGGGCGCCGCCCGCGGATACACGGTCATCCTGGCGATGCCGGAGACCATGAGCCGCGAACGCCGCCAGCTGCTGCGCGCCTACGGCGCCCGGATCGTGCTGACGCCGGGCTCCGACGGCATGCGCGGCGCGGTCACGACGGCCGAGGAAATCGCGGCCGCCACCCCCGGGGCGATTTTGGCCCGCCAGTTCGACAACCCGGCCAACCCGGCCATCCACTATGCGACCACCGGCGTCGAGATCTGGGACGATACCGCGGGAGCCGTCGACATCCTCGTCGCCGGAATCGGCACCGGAGGGACCATCACGGGCACCGGCCAGCTGCTCAAGGAACGCAAGCCATCCGTACGCATCGTCGGCGTCGAGCCGATCGACTCCCCCATCCTCACCGGCGGCAAGCCCGGACCGCACAAGATCCAGGGTCTCGGCGCCAACTTCATACCGAACGTTCTCGACACGCACGTCTACGACGAGGTCACCGACGTCACGCTCGCCGACTCCGTGTCCACGGCGCGCGCGCTGGCAACGGATGAGGGCATCCTCTCCGGCATTTCCGGCGGATCGGCTGTCTGGGTGGCAATCGAACAGGCCAAGCGCCCCGAGAACGCCGGCAAGACCATCGTGGCCATCATGCCGAGTTTCGGCGAACGGTACCTCTCCACGGTGCTCTACGAGGACCTGCTGGACTAGTCGGCGAAACCGGGCCGGCGACGCAGCGAATGGGTGTCTTTTCGAGCATCCGTGAGGACCTGGCGATGGCGCGCGCCCACGACCCGGCCGCCCGCAGCAACATCGAGGTGTTCCTGGCGTACAGCGGTCTGCACGCCGTGTGGTCGTATCGAGTGTCCCACCGGCTGTGGGAGGCCGGATTGCGGTTCCCGGCCCGGCTCCTGTCGCAGTTCACCCGGTTCCTGACCGGGATCGAGATCCACCCCGGCGCCCGCATCGGCCGAAGGCTGTTCATCGACCACGGCATGGGCGTGGTGATCGGGGAGACCTCGGACATCGGCGATGACGTGATGCTCTACCACGGGGTCACCCTCGGCGGGAAGACCCGGCACGGGGTGGCCCGGGGGGAGAAGCGGCACCCCACCCTGCACGATGGGGTGACGATCGGCGCCGGCGCCAAGGTGCTCGGGCCCATCGTCATCGGCGCCTGGAGTACCATCGGCGCCAACGCGGTGGTGACCCGGGATGCCCCACCCAAGTCGCTGCTGCTGGGGATCCCGGCCATCGTGCAGCCGGCCAAGACCGATACCATCGAATCCGCCCGCGGGCTGCTGCCCGGCGACGACTGAGGGACAGAGACCAATGACCACCGATACCGCCGCCCTCACCCTCCCCGTACTCGACCTCTCGCGGCTTGACCGGGGCGATGCGGAGGCGGAGGCTTTTCGAGCCGATCTGCGGGAGGCCACCCACTCCTTCGGGTTCTTCTACCTGACCGGTCACGGCGTGCCCGCGGACCTCACGGATCGGGTCATGCGCACCGCCCGAGCCTTCTTCGCCCTCCCCGAAGCCGACAAGATGGCGATCGAGAATCTGAGGAGCCCGCACTTCCGCGGCTACACCCGCGTGGGCGGCGAGCTCACCCAGGGTACGGTTGACTGGCGCGAGCAGATTGACATCGGGCCGGAGCGCCCGGCACTTCCGCGGCCCACGGATGCCGCCTACCGGCGTCTCGAGGGACCGAACCAGTGGCCGTCCACTCTCCCCGCGCTACGAGAAGTGATGACCCTCTGGCGCGAAGAGCTCACCGCGGTCGCCCTCCGCCTGATGCAGGCCTGGGCGCTGTCGCTCGGTGCCGACGAGCACGTGTTCGACGCGGCCTTCGCCGAGAAGCCGTTCACCCTGATCAAGATCGTGCGCTACCCCGGCAAATCCGATCCCACTCCCCGGCAGGGCGTCGGCGCGCACAAGGACTCCGGGGTGCTGACCCTCCTGTTCGTCGAACCCGGCAAGGGTGGCCTGCAGGTGGAGAAGGATGGCGACTGGATCGACGCTCCCCCGCTCGACGGCGCCTTCGTGGTCAACATCGGCGAGCTGCTGGAGGTGGCCACGAACGGCTACCTCAAGGCCACCGTGCACCGAGTGATCTCGCCTCTGATCGGAGACGACCGGGTCTCGATTCCGTTCTTCTTCGGCCCCGCGCTCGACGCGACCATCCCGCTGCTCAGCCTGCCGGACTCCCTCGAGGCGCCCGGGGTCACAGCCGACCCGAACAACCCGATCTTCTCTACCTACGGGGAGAACGCCCTGAAGAGCCGACTGCGCGCGCACCCGGACGTGGCGGCCATCCACTACTCCGACCTCGCCGAGTAGCCACCGCAGCCGCCGTTGCCGGCGCAGCGATCGTCGCTGCCCTGGCGGGCGCTACGGCTGGAGGCGCTCCAGCGCCCAGCCGCCGCCCTCCAGCGCCGTGAAACGCAGGCGGTCGTGCAGCCGGGACGTGCGGCCCTGCCAGAACTCGATCGCGTGCGGAATGACCCGGAACCCGCCCCAGTCGGTGGGCCGCGGGATCTCCATGTCGTCGGGGTAACGCCGCTCGACCGCGCGCACCTGCTCTTCGAGCAGTTCGCGGCTCACGATCGGTTCCGATTGCTCACTGGCCAGGGCGGCGATGCGGGCGGGCCGCGGACGACGCGCGAAATAGGCGTCGCTGACGGCGGCATCCGTGGCGTGGGCAGTGCCGTAGACGATCACCTGGCGCTGCATCGGATACCAGGGGAATAGCAGCGTCACACCGGAATTTTTCCGGAGCGCGCGCCCCTTGCGCGAGTCGTAGTTGGTGACGAACTCGAACCCGCTGCCGTCGAGCCCCTTGAGCAGAACCGTGCGGCTGCTCGGCCGCCCGTCGGGGTCGATGGTGCCGACGACCATGGCGTTCGGCTCATACAGCCCGGCTCCCTCAGCGGCCGCCAGCCAGGTCGCGAACTCGAGCATCGGGTCAGAGTTCACCTGCGCCTCGGTCAGGCTCACAGCGCCGTAGTCGGTGTGACTCGTCAGGGATTCCATCAGCATCCTCGCCTCGTTGTCGAACGGTGGATGCGAAAAGCCCAGCCTCCGTTCTCTCCAGACTACGAGAGACCGACGGCTGGGCAACCGCTGCGTGCGGGGTTGATCAGTCGTGATCACCGATCTCGGCCAGCCGAGTGGCTTCGTCGGCCGTGATGCAGGAGTCGATCACGGCGTCGAGGGCGCCGTTCATGACCGTATCCAGGTTGTAGGCCTTGTAGCCGGTGCGGTGGTCCGCAATCCGGTTCTCCGGGAAGTTGTACGTGCGGATGCGCTCGGACCGGTCCATGGTGCGGATCTGGCCCTTGCGCACGAGGGAGGCGGCGGCGTCGATTTCTTCCTGCTGCCGGGCAAGAACGCGGGCACGCAGAACGCGCATGCCGGCTTCCTTGTTCTGCAGCTGGCTCTTCTCGTTCTGCATGGCCACGACGATGCCGGTCGGAAGGTGTGTGATGCGCACGGCGGAGTCGGTCGTGTTCACGGACTGGCCGCCGGGGCCGCTCGACCGGTACACGTCGATCTTGAGGTCGTTCGCACTGATCTCGACCTCTTCGGGCTCGTCGACCTCAGGGAAGACGAGCACGCCGGCGGCGGAGGTGTGGATGCGTCCCTGCGACTCGGTGGCCGGCACTCGCTGAACGCGGTGCACGCCCCCCTCGTACTTGAGGTGCGCCCAGACGCCCTCGGCAGGGTCGCTCACGTTGCCCTTGATGGCGAGCTGAATGTCTTTGATGCCGCCGAGGTCGCTCGTGGTCTGCTCGATGATCTCGGTTTTCCAGCGCTTCGACTCCGCATAGTGCAGGTACATGCGGAGCAGGTCGGCGGCGAATAGTGCGGATTCCGCACCGCCCTCCCCCATCTTGATCTCCATGATCACGTCGCGGGCGTCGAGCGGGTCGCGCGGAATCAGCAGGCGCCGCAGCTTTTCGGCCGCGTTTTCCAGCTGCTCCACCAGACCGGGGATCTCCGCGGCGAAGTCGGCGTCCTCGTCCGCGAGTTCCCGCGCGGCATCGAGATTCTCGCCGATCTCTTTCCACTCGTGCCAGGCCGCGATGATGCGGCTGAGCTCGGCATAGCGACGGTTGACCTTCTTCGATCGGGCCGGGTTCGCGTGCAGCTCGGGATCCGCCAGCTGAGACTGGAGCTCATCGTGCTCAGCCAGCAGAGTCAGGACAGACTCGAACATCAGTGGTCCTTGTCTGACCCACCGAGGGTCGGCATCGACTTCTGAACCTGCATCAGGAACTCGACGTTGGACGTGGTCTCCTTGAGACGACCGAGGATGACCTCCAGTGCCTGCTGCTGTTCTAGCCCGGCGAGGGCGCGTCGCAGTTTCCAAGTGATCTTGACTTCGTCCGCGCTCATCAGCATTTCTTCACGCCGGGTGCCGGATGCGTTGACATCCACCGCGGGGAAGATGCGTTTGTCGGCCAGGTGGCGCGACAGGCGGAGCTCCATGTTGCCCGTGCCCTTGAACTCCTCGAAGATAACCTCGTCCATCTTGGATCCGGTCTCCACCAGGGCGGAGGCGAGGATGGTGAGCGAGCCACCGTTCTCAATGTTGCGCGCCGCGCCGAAGAAACGCTTCGGCGGGTACAGCGCGGACGCGTCGACGCCGCCGGAGAGGATCCGGCCCGACGGCGGGGCCGTCAGATTGTAGGCGCGGCCCAGGCGGGTGATCGAGTCGAGCAGCACGACGACGTCGTGGCCCAGTTCGACGAGACGCTTGGCGCGCTCGATGGCGAGCTCGGCGACCGTGGTGTGGTCTTCGGCGGGACGGTCGAAGGTGGAGGCAATGACCTCACCCTTCACCGTGCGCTGCATGTCGGTGACCTCTTCGGGACGCTCATCGACCAGGACGACCATGAGGTGGACCTCGGGGTTGTTCGTGGCGATGGCGTTAGCAATCTGCTGCATGACGATGGTCTTGCCGGCCTTAGGCGGTGCGACAATCAGGCCGCGCTGTCCTTTACCGATCGGGGCGACCAGGTCGATGATCCGCTGCGTCAGCTTGCCCGGCTCGGTTTCGAGGCGCAGCCGCTCCGTCGGGTACAGCGGGGTGAGCTTCTGGAACTCGACGCGGTTCGCGGCCTCTTCGACGGTCAGGCCATTTATGGAGTCGACCTTGACGATCGCGTTGTACTTCTGGCGTCCGCTCTGATCGCCTTCGTGCGGCTGGCGGATGGAGCCGACGACGGCGTCGCCCTTGCGCAGGTTGTACTTCTTGACCTGGCCGAGCGAGACGTAGACGTCGCTCGCACCCGGCAGGTAGCCGGAGGTGCGCACGAACGCGTAGTTGTCGAGGATGTCGAGGATGCCGGCGACGGGGATCAGCACGTCGTCGTCGTTCAGCTCCGGCTCGAAGTCGTCGCCGGTGGTGACGCCGCGACGCTTGCGGTCACGGAAACGGTTGCGGTTGCTACGGCCGTTCAGGTCGTCTTCGAGTCCGGCGCGGTCGGGACCGGCGTTGCGCTCCTGACCCTGACGCTCTTGGCCCTGGTTGCGGTCCTGGCGGTCCTGACCCTGACGCTCCTGGCGGTCCTGGCGGTCCTGGGCGCGATCCTGGCTCTGCTGGGCTTGGCGGTCCTGACCCTGGTTGCGGTCCTGACCCTGGTTGCGGTCCTGATTCTGATTGTCCTGGCTCTGGCCCTGGCCGCGGTTGCCGGTCTGGCGTTGCTGACGGGCGGTCTCCTCACCGCGCTCGGCGCTACGCTCGGCGCCCTGCGTGCGGTCGCCCCCGCGGCTGCGGTTGCGGTTGCGGCCCTGTCGGGGCTGTTCCGTCTGCTCGGACAGTTCGCTCTGATCGGCGTGGTCGCCGCGCTCGGTCGATTCGGCCTGATCGGTGACGACGGTCTCGACCGGGGCGTGCTGCTCGGTTCCGGTCTCGGTGCCGGTATCGGTGCCGGACTGGGTTCCGGTCTCCGTGGCGAATTCGTCGGCGTTGTTGCGCGCGTCGATGCTGTTGCGGGCATCGATGCTGTTGCGGGCGCCGCCGCTGCGGCCACCGCGTGAGCTACCGCGACGCGACCGGCCGGAACCGGTGGTCTCGGGTGCCGCCTCGGTGATCTCGGGGGTCTCCTCGGCCACGACTGCGGTCTCGGCGACCGCCTCTACCGGGGCAGCAGCCTCGGTGGTTGTTTCAGTCTCAATGGTGGGGGCCTCGGTGTCCACGATGGGGGCGGCGGCGGCTTCGGCCGCTGCCTTCACGGTGACCGACGTGGCACGTTTGCGAGCCTGGCGGGCCGGCTTCGTGGCCGGGACTACGGTCTCGGTCACGGGTGACTCCGGCAAGGCGCCGGCATAGGTGGTGGGGGCAGTGGTACGGCGGAGGGTCGCGGCGTCATCCGGAACGATCATGCCGATGCCCAGGTCGCCGTCAGCGTTGACGTGCGCCACGGCGGGAGCCGCGGTCGCGGTGGAGGCGCGGCGGGACACGCGCTTGCGCGGCGCGGCACCGGTGACGTTGGCAGCAACGTCGGTGGTCGAGGCCGCGTCGGTCGCGGCGTCGGCCGCGGGAATCGCCTCTTCGACGGGAACGGCGGCCGTGGTGTCGGCGGCCGTGGCCTCGGCGGCCGTGGTCTCGGCGGAGACACCCGAGGATGCGCTCTTGGCCTGCTCGGCGGTGATTGCTCCCACGAGCTCTCCCTTGCGGAGCTTTGATGCACCCGGGATACCCAACTCGAGCGCCAGAGCCAGAAGCTCGGCGACGCGAAGGGTGGTGAGGTGCGAGGAATCCGCACCGGGGGTGAGGAGGTTGACGTCAGTCACGAAAATTGTCCTTTCCCCTGGCGTCATGCGAGCGGGCCAGGGAAGCTGTTGCGGCGTCTCACGCGCTGCGGGTGGTCCAATCCCAAAGTGATGTGGATTGAAGTGAACACACACAGCTACGCATAGATGATGCGATAGCAGTGAGTTACAGGGAATGCACCGGAGAAGAGAGCCGGGCGTTACGCGGTTCCATCGGGTGCACTTTTACTGTAGCAGAACGTAAGAACGCCGAGGACCGACCGGATACGGCGTGTCCTTGGCTTTCAGATACTCCTTGACCTGAGTGAGTCCTCACAGCCGTCAGCGATGATTCACCGCTGCCGGGTCCAACCGGCTCGGTGCTCCGGCCTGCGTCCCGAACGAATTCGACGGAGATTTTGCCCAAATCGCACCTGATTCACCCGAAAGAGCGGTTTCACACGAGAATCTCCGTCGAATTGGTTCACCACCGGATCGGGCGCTGCGCCTGCGAGGAACACTGCCCGGGCGGTGCAGTCGACTGACCGACCGGGAGCGACACAACCGATCGATTCGGACTCGCTTCTCTAACGCTCGGTGCGGGTGACGGTTGCACCCAGCACGTCGACGGCCAGCATCAGCGCCTGCCAGGGCGTTTCGGACTCGGCGGCGATGAGCTCGGCCGCGACGAGTCGCTGCCCTGGGTCACTGGCCAGCACCAGGATCGATGGGCCGGCGCCGGAGACGACGGCGGCGAAGCCGTGCTCCCGGAGCAGGGTGATCAGCCGGTTGGTCTCCGGCATGGCGGCGGCACGGTAGCTCTGGTGCAGTTTGTCCTCGGTGGCCGCGAGGAGCAGTTCGGGGCTCTGAATCAGGGCCGCGATCAGCAGGGCCGAGCGCGACAGGTTGAAGACGGCGTCTTCGTGCGGCACGCTCTCGGGCTGCAGGCTGCGGGCGAGCGCCGTGGACATGGCGTGCTCCGGAACGAACACGAGCGGCTTGACGCCGCGGTGCACCATCAGCTTCTTGTGACGCGGTCCCTCGGGTGTCATCCACGCGATCGTGAGACCACCGAACAGGGCGGGCGCCACGTTGTCGGGGTGCCCCTCCATCTCAGTCGCGAGGGCCAGAAGCGCCTCCGCGTCGATGTCGACGATGCCCTCGAGCAGGCCCTTCGCGGCCATGATCCCGGCGACGATGGCGGCGCCGGACGAGCCCATGCCGCGGCCGTGCGGGATCTCGTTGTGGGCAACGAGGTTCAGTCCGGGCAGTTCCTGGCCGTAAGCGGCGAAGGCGTGGATGAGGGCGCGCACGACGAGGTTGGTCTCATCGGTGGGCACCACGCCTTCTCCGACGCCGTGCACCTCGACCGTGACGCCCGGCTCATCGCGAACGGAGACCTGGAGGTGGTCGTGGTGTGCCAGGGCCAGACCCAGGGTGTCGAAGCCGGGGCCGAGGTTGGCCGTGGTCGCCGGCACCTGCACGGTGACGGAACGGCCCGAGAGCACCGACTTGCCGGAGAGGGCCTCGGCGATGGTCATTTCTGGACCAGCCCGAGGACGCTGGCGATTTCGGCGGTGTCGACAGGCACGATGGTCGGCTTGACGTCGGAGCCGTCTGCGGTGCGGAGCGCCCACTGCGGGTCCTTCAGACCGTGGCCGGTGACCGTGAGTACCACGGTGGAGCCGGCCGGGATGAGCCCGGCTTCGGCGCGTTCGAGCAGGCCGGCGACGCTGATCGCGGAGGCCGGCTCGACGAAGATGCCGACCTCGGCCGACAGGATGCGGTAGGCCTCGAGGATCTTTTCGTCGCTGATCGCGCCGAAGTAGCCGTCGGTCAGGGTACGCGCGGCGAGGGCGAGGTCCCAGGATGCCGGGTTGCCGATGCGGATGGCGCTGGCGATGGTCTCCGGGTGGTCGACGCGGTGGCCGAGCACGATCGGGGCGCTGCCAGCAGCCTGGAACCCGAACATGCGCGGCAGCTTCGTAGTGGCGCCGCGCTCGAGCTCTTCGGTGTACCCGCGCGTGTAGGCGGTGTAGTTGCCAGCATTGCCGACGGGGACGATGTGGATGTCCGGCGCGTCTTCCAGCACCTCGACGACCTCGAAGGCGGCCGTCTTCTGGCCTTCGATCCGGTCGGGGTTGACCGAATTGACCAGGTGCACGGGGTAATTCGCGGAGAGGTCGCGGGCGATGTCGAGGCAGTCGTCGAAATTGCCCTGCACCTGCAGCAGCTGCGCGTTGTGTGCGATGGCCTGGCTGAGCTTGCCCATGGCGATCTTGCCCTCGGGCACCAGCACGACGGCCTGGATTCCGGCGTGGGTCGCGTAGGCGGCGGCCGACGCGGAGGTGTTGCCGGTGGACGCGCAGATGACGGCCTTGGCACCGTCTTCGACGGCCTTGGAGATGGCCATGGTCATGCCGCGGTCCTTGAAGGAACCGGTCGGGTTCATGCCCTCGTACTTGATCCAGACCTTCGCGCCCGTGCGAACGGAGAGCGCCGGAGCCGGAATCAGCGGGGTGCCCCCCTCGCCGAGAGTGATGATGGGCGTCGCATCCGTGATGTTGAGGCGGTCCGCGTACTCGCGCAGCACGCCGCGCCACTGCCGGGAAGCCGTCTTCACGACTGGTTTCGGCAGAGTCTCTCGTTCGCTGGACATCAGGCTCCTTCAACTCTCAAAACGGATGCGACATTGGTGACAAATCTGTTCGCGGCGAGGTCTGTCACGGTGGCCGCCAGGGCGGCCTCCGTAGCCTCGTGCGTTCCGATAACTAGGGTAGCCGTGGCGGAGACGGCGGAGCGACTCGCGGTGCCCGGCTGGGCCGGCGTCATCGACTGCTCGACCAGGGCCAGGGACACGCCGTGGTCGCTGAACACGCTGGCGAGCGTGGCGAGAACGCCGGGTTCGTCGGTAACTTCCAGGGTGACGGCGTAGCGCGTGACGATCTGGCCGATGTCGAAGACCGGCAGGTCGGCGTGCTGGGACGCGGGAACGCCGGGGCCACCGGCGATGTGGCGGCGGGCCAGTGACACCAGGTCGCCGAGCACGGCGGACGCCGTCTCCACTCCCCCGGCGCCGGCGCCGTAGAACATCAAGCTGCCGGCCGACTCCGCTTCGACAAAAACCGCGTTGTTGGCGCCGTGCACGGAGGCGAGCGGGTGGCTGCGGTGAACCATGGCCGGGTAGACCCGGGCGGAGACGCCCTGCTGGCCGCTTTCGGCGTCGACGAGGCGTTCGCAGATGGCGAGCAGCTTCACGACGTAGCCGGCCTTGCGGGCTGAGTCGATCTGCGCGGGCGTGATGGCGGTGATGCCCTCGCGGTAGACGGATGCGAGCGGCACGGTCGTGTGGAAGGCGAGGCTGGCCAGAATGGCCGCCTTCTGCGCCGCGTCGTACCCGCCGATGTCGGCGGTCGGGTCGGCCTCGGCGTAGCCGAGGTCGGTGGCCAGGGCGAGAGCCTCCTCGAGGGTGTCCCCCTCAGTGTCCATCCGGTCGAGGATGAAGTTGGTGGTGCCGTTCACGATGCCGAGGATGCGGTTGACCTGGTCGCCGCCGAGACTCTCGCCGAGCGGACGAACGATCGGGATCGCACCGGCCACGGCCGCCTCGTACTTCAGCTGTGCACCGACCTGGTCGGCGGCGGCGAAGAGTTCGGGCCCGTGGGTGGCCAGCAACGCCTTGTTGGCGGTGACGACATCCGCCCCCGAGTTGATCGCCATCAGAATGTATGAGCGTGCGGGCTCGATGCCGCCCATCAACTCGATGACGACGTCGGCGCCGAGGATCAGGGTCTCGGCGTCGGTGGTGAACAGCTCGCGGGGCAGTTCGACGGTGCGCTCGGCGTCGACGTCGCGCACCAGGATGCCGACGAGCTCGAGGCTGGCACCCACCCGGTTGGCGAGTTCTTCACTGTTTTCGAGCAGCAGCCGGGCGACCTGAGCGCCGACGGAGCCGCCTCCCAGCAGTGCGACGCGCAGATTGCGGTATTCGATCATCGGGCGGGTTCCTTCGGTAGATCGGTCGAGCCGGTGGTCGAGCCGGTGGTCGGGCCGGTCGAGGCCGAGACCCCGGTGTCGCGGGCGAGCAGATCGGCGATGGTCTCGCCGCGCACCAGCATCCGCGGGATGCCGCCGGCCACCGCGACCACGGCCGGCCGGCCGAGGAAGTTGTAGTTGTTCGACAGCGACCAGCAGTAGGCGCCGGTGGCCGCGACGGCCACCAGGTCGCCCGGGGCCACGTCGCCGGGGAGATAGTCAGCGTCGACGACGATGTCGCCGCTCTCGCAGTGCTTGCCGGCGAGGCGCACCAGCACCGGGTCGGCCGCCGACACGCGGCCGGCGAGCCGCACGGTGTAGTCGGCGCCGTAGAGGGCGGGGCGGGCGTTGTCGCTCATGCCTCCGTCGACACTGACATAGAGGCGCGGGTTGCCGGCCACGTCGACGGACTTGGTGGTTCCGACCTCGTATAGGGTGATTCCGGCCGGGCCGATGATGCAACGTCCCGGCTCGAAGGCGACCACGGGCACCGGGATGCCGAGGGCGCTGCACTGCGCGGCGACGATGTCGGCCAGGCTGGCCGCGAGCTCGCCGATCGGGGTGGGGGTGTCGGCCAGGGTGTAGGCGATGCCGAAGCCGCCGCCGAGGTTCAGCTCGGGGACGGGGCCGCCTGCGAGCAGGGCCGCGTGCACGGCGAGGAGGCGCGACGCGGATTCGGCGAAGCCGTCGGCGCCGAAGATCTGCGAGCCGATGTGGCAGTGCAGGCCGCGGAAGCTCAGGCTCGACTCGGCCCGGATGAGGCCCACCAGCGCCGCGGCGTCATCGAGCGTCACGCCGAACTTCTGGTCTTCGTGCGCCGTGGCGAGGAATGCGTGGGTGTGCGCGTGCACGCCGCTGTTCACGCGCAGCCGAACGGCCTGCACGATGCCGTGCCGGGCGGCGGCCGCGGCGACGCGCCCGATTTCGACCAGGCTGTCGATCACGATGGTGCCGACGCCGACGCGGCAGGCCTCGTCGATCTCGGCCAGGGATTTGTTGTTGCCGTGATAGCCGAGCCGGTTCGGCGGGCTGCCGGCCGCCAGCGCCACGGCGAGTTCGCCGCCGCTGCAGACGTCGATGTTGAGACCTTCGGCCAGCATCCAACGGGCGATCTCGGTGGACAGGAACGCTTTGCCGGCGTAGTAGATGTGCACGCTCGTGCCGATGCGGGCGAACTCGGCCTCGAAGGCGGCGCGGAGCGAGGCCGCGCGGGCGCGGGCATCCGTTTCGTCGACCAGATAAAGAGGAGTGCCGAATTCGGCGGCCAGGGCGGAGGCGGTGCAGCCGCCGATGAGGAGTTCCCCCTGCGGGGTGCGGTCGATGGTGGCCGGCCAGAGGCCATCGGCGAGCGCATTGGCGTCGTCGGACAGGCAAAGCCAGTCGGGGGCGAGCGGGTTGGTGGCCACGGGTGAAAACCTCACGGGAAATGTCGAGTGGGTGTCTCACTGAGTGGCGAGCGAACCCGGATTGGTCCCTGAAGCCAGTGAAAGGATGCCGTCGGCTGCGACCGGGGACCTGTTCCGAGTGTAGCGAACGCCGCCGGTGCACGCCGAATCGCGTTACGTCCCGCTGCGTGGCGGGCTGCGCGGGCTGGGCAGCGGGGCGGGCTGCGATCAGACCAGCGCGGCAGTTTCGGCCACGTCGACGATCCACGCCTCCGGGTCGCTCATGACCGACGAGCCGCTGCTGCACCAGATGCGCCGCATCTTGAGAAGCATCTTCTCCGCTTCCCGGATGGTGCCCAGTTCCAGGTCGACCATGACGAAGTTCGGATCAGTCACCGAGCGGAAAATCGTGTAGCGGATCACCCCCGATCCGCGGCGGTCGGCCGGGTCCAGATCGAAGGCACGTTTCCAGCGGCCATAGTCGGGCACGGGGTGTTGAATGCGCAACAACGTCATGGTGCCTCCTCGAAAAGGCGAATGCGCGACCGGCGGATACCTCGAGTGTACGACCCCGCGGGCGTCGTGTCAGGCCCCGGTTTGATCACGGTCCGAACGATGTGCGAGCGTGTCGGCGTGCTGCAAGGGCGTGAAGTGCGGGGTCAACCGGCGGTGCAGCTGCCGAGGGTGGTCAACGACTGTCGGCTCAGCGTCAACGAGCTCGACTGCAGCGTGACTCGCGCTCGATCCACGGTCACGTTCACTCCGGCGAGGGTGACCCCCTCGGGGAGGTACTGGGCCACGCAGATGCGGAGCGGTTCCTCACCCAGAACACGAGACAGCAGGTTGCCGGCATCGATGCTGCCGCCGCCTGAGGTGACGCTGGCACCGCTCGGCGTGAGCAGCAGTGCGTCGGCGTCCACGCTCGGCGTCGCCGAGGCGCGGTAGCCGATCGGGAAGCCGAGCACCTCCAGGCTGCCGCTGTAGCTGATCTCGTCCTTCCCGAGTTCGACGCCGGCGTCGGGGACATTGCTCGGCAGAGCCTGGCTCAGCAGGGTGTTGAGGGCGTCGGGTTCGAGGTCGATGATGCCGCGCACGTCGCCGACGGACTGGGATTGGTCGAGCGGGACATCCGTCGCCACGACGTGCACGGATGCCGGCACGCCGTCCACGGTCAGGGTGCCTGATTCCAGGGCCACCCGGTCGAAGCTGCCGCCGAGGTACTGCGCGATGACCGACAGGCCTCCGATGGAGACGGCCACGTCCCCGGTCACGGTGTCGGGCAGGTTCGAGGCGATCTCCTGCTCGATCTGGCCCTCGGCGTAGCTGCGCAGGCCCCCGTCGACGAAGAAGAAAGCAGCGACGAGCCCGACCACGACCAGACCCGCGACGATGAACGCCCCGAGCCCGCGACGACGGGATTTCCTGGCGGACGCGTCCATGCCTACATACGTTCCGGTGCGGAGACGCCGAGCAGGCCGAGGCCGTTGCGGATGACCTGGCCGGTGGCGTCGTTGAGCCAGAGCCGGGTGCGGTGCAGGTCGGTGATCGGTTCGTCGCCAAGCGGGATCACCCGGCAGCTGTCGTACCAGCGGTGGTAGTAGCCGGCAACCTCTTCGATGTAGCGGGCGATACGGTGGGGCTCACGCAGTTCGGCGGCCTGCGCGACGACGCGCGGGTATTCCTGCAACACGCCGAGCAGGGCCGATTCGCTGTCGTGGGTGAGTAGCTCCGGGGCGAATGCGGTGCGTTCCACCCCCGCGGTGGCCGCGTTGCGGGCGACCGAGCAGGTACGGGCATGCGCATACTGCACGTAGAAGACCGGGTTCTCGTTGGAGCGCTTGCCGAGCAGGTCGAGGTCGATGTCGAGCTGAGTGTCGCTGCTGGAGCGCACTAGGGAGTAGCGGCCGGCGTCCACGCCGACGGCGTCGACGAGGTCGTCGAGGGTGACGATCGTTCCGGCGCGCTTACTCATCCGCACCGGTTCGCCGTTGCGCAGCAGGTTGACCATCTGGCCGATCAGGATCTGCAGGTTCACACCGGGCACGTCGCCGAACGCCTCGACCATGGCCATCATGCGGCCGACATAGCCATGGTGGTCGGCGCCGAGCATGATCAGGTTCTGGTCGAAACCGCGCTCACGCTTGTCGAGGTAGTAGCCGAGGTCACCGGAGATGTAGGCCGGTTCGCCGTTGGAACGGATGATGACGCGGTCGCGGTCATCGCCGAACGTGGTCGTGCGCAGCCAGATGGCCCCGTCTTCTTCGAAGATGTGGCCCTGTTCGCGCAGCCGTTCGATGGCCCGGTTGACGGCGCCGGACTCGTGCAGGGAATCTTCGTGGAAGTACACGTCGAAATCCACGCCGAAGCCGTGCAGCTTCTCCTTGATCTCGGTGAACATCAAATCGACGCCGACGCTGCGGAACACTTCCTGCTGCTCGTCGCGGGCCAGCACCGCGATGTCGCCTTCGTGGCTGGCCACGACCTGGTCGGCGATGTCTCCGATGTAGGCGCCGCCGTAACCGTCTTCGGGGGTGGGCTCGCCGAGGTAGCCGGCGAGCACGCTGCGGGCGAAGCGGTCGATCTGCGAGCCGTGGTCGTTGAAGTAGTACTCGCGGGTGACGTCGGCGCCCTCCGCCTGCAGCACCCGGGCCAGGCTGTCACCCACGGCCGCCCAGCGCACGCCGCCCATGTGGATGGGGCCGGTGGGGTTGGCGGACACGAACTCGAGGTTGATCTTGAGGCCGTCGTAGAGGTGCCCGGTGCCGTAAGCGGGGCCCGCATCGACGATGGTCTTGGCGAGTGCGCCGGCGGCGGCGGCCTCGAGACGGATGTTGATGAAGCCGGGTCCGGCGACGTCCACCGAGGCCACGTCAGGAAGCTGTTCCAGGCCGGCAGCCAGTTCGGCGGCCACCTCGCGCGGGTTGGAGCCGAGTGGCTTGGCGATCTTCATCGCGATGCTGGAGGCCCAATCACCGTGGTCGCGGTTTCTCGGACGCTCGAGGGTGACATCCGCCCCGGTCAGGTTGACGTCGGTCACGTCGATTCCGGCCTCGCGTCGACGCTCGCTCAACTGGAGGATGAGGTCTAGCAGGGATTGGGAAAGCTCAGCGGGAGTCACGACTAGCAAGCTTACCGGCCCGGTCACAGACAACCCTCTTGGTAAGGTCAAGCGTGACTCACTCCCTCTCGCCCAGACTCCCGCGCGGACGGCTCCTGCGCACCACCCTTCTCCTTGCCACCGGCACGGTCGCCGTCGTGGCGCTGGCTGCCTGCGGTTCGGGTTCCACCCCGGAAAGCAGCCCGTCGGCAGCGTCGCCATCAGCTACTCCCGGGTCGACGTCGGACGCGACGCAGACACCGGGGCCCACCGCGACGCCGACGCCCACCCCCACGGCAGCAGGCACCCCGGTCACATTTACCTGCGACCAGGTGCTCACCCTCGACAACGTCTACGCCTTCAACCCGAGCTACGGCACCGCCCCCGGTTTCGAGCCGACCATCGCCGCGGGTCAGACGGCGGCAGAGTACCAGGGGCTGAATTGCGGACTGCTCAATCAATCCAGCGACGGAACGATCGAGGTCTCGGTGACCCAGCCCAACGACGTGCTGCTGTCGCAGCTGAAGAACGATGCCATCAGCTCCAGCCAGATCGTTCCCACGTATGGCACGCCGCCCGCCGTCGAGGGCTATTTTTCGGCTGCCGGCGGCATTGGTGTGGCTCAGGTCTTCACCTCCACCTACTGGATCACGGTGGGCTCGAGCGAGTTCGTCGAGCCGGGCGACGCCGAGTCACTCGTTTCCGCGGCGATCGCGAACCTGCAGTAACACGCCCGGGCGGACCGCGCGGCGGAACCCACCTGAACCTGCCCGAACCTGCCGAATTCGGCCTTTCCGGTCGAGTTCGGATGGTGTGCCGGGCGGGCTCGACCGCATCCGTCGAACTCGATGCGGAACATCGCCTGCCCGGATGCTGATAACCTAGTGTTTTCCCTGGCCCCCATAGCTCAGGGGATAGAGCACTGCCCTCCGGAGGCAGGGGCGGCAGTTCGAATCTGCCTGGGGGCACAACTGTCAGAGTCCGTGCGAACACTCGGGTCGCGGGCTAATCGGCGACACGATCTCAAGGTTTTGTCACGCCGTTTGCCCACACTGGCCCACAGCTCCTCGCCGCCGACTCTGATGCCTTGCCGCTCGCCTACGCCCGGATGCGTGACCCGGTAGGTGTGCGGCATGAAGCCCTCGCCGACGAGGCTCGGCGTCGCTATGCCGTGGTCGCACCGGTCACCCGCGCCACCGACAGGTCAGCGATGACCATTGAGCCACACCGGGACGGGACCGCCGCCATCCGATGGGTACGCCGATCAGCTGAGGAGCGCGACGGGATCACGTGGACGTCGGCGCCCGCGGCGGTCGGTCGGGTCTGGGAGCACGTCGTCGGAGCCCCACCGCAACGACTCGAGACCGCGGTACTTACAGACGATGGCCGGGGACGGCTGCCACCAAGACCTTCCCCCCGTTCGAATCCGGAAGCAGCGTGGTTGCCGTGCCCCGGCCCCTCCGGAATCGCGTGCAACGCGGAGAATACCGCTACCGCCTCTGAAGCTGCGGGCCCGGTGGTGGACCGATTCGACGGAGATTCTGGTCTGAAACCACATTTTTGGGTTTCCTGGGGCAGTTTCGGGCAGAATCTCCGTCGAATTCGTTCGGGAGAGAGTTGCTGCTCAGCCAGTGACGAGAAGACACGGGAGTCCCGGAACGCTCGCTCGGGAACCACGGACCGCTCCCTGAGAAGTCGCGGAACCCACGCTCATCCCGCGTCGCGGTCGATCGCCTGTGCCGGTTTGGGAGCAACTGCCCCGCCCCTTGACCCGCCCCTGCCCGCGACGCGGGTCGAGCCCGTCGAGACCCGGTTAGGAACCCACTCGAGGTTCCCGCGACGCGGATCGAGCCCGTCGAGACCAAGCGCTACAGCGCTGCCCTCTTGCTCGGCAACGCCACCAGCGTCTGCTTGGGGTCTACCTCGATCGGTGGCCTAAGCCAGTACTGCGTTCCGGTGCGGCTGATCGTCCAGTGCTGGTTGTGCAGCAGCAGATGGTGGGGATGGCAGAGGAGTACCCCGTCGGCAAGGTCCGTACATCCGTTGTTTTTGAGCCACTCGTTGATGTGATGCGCTTCTGCCCACGCTGGCGGTTTCTCACAGTCGATCCAGAGGCATCCGCCGTCGCGTACTGCCATTGCGGCGCGCTGTTTCTCGGTGAAGAGTCGTTCGTCGCGGCCGACGTTGATGATCTGGCCGTTGTCGTCGACTTTGATGCCGCGGGTGCCGGTGTCGCAGAGCAGCCGGTCGATGGTTTCCTGCGAGATGGGGACCGGGTTGCCCTCGAGCTGCCCATGAGCGGCCCCTTCGGCGGGTTCGACGGGTTCGACGGGTTCGACGGGTTCGACGGGTTCGACGGGTTCGACGGGCCCAGATTCGCCCGTTTCAGTCTGGACGGTCGTCGGCGCCGGCCCGGTCTGGCCCGGCTGCCCGGTCTCACCGGTCTGACCGGCCTGGCCACCTTTCAGCGCCTTCTCGGTCACGATCACGCGCACCGAGGGTCGGCGTCCGCCGAAGACCCGGCCCGGGTCGGCCTCGCCGGCGATTTTGAGCAGCTGCACGAGGGAGTCCGCGGCGATCTGTTCGGTCGTGCGGAGGTCGTCTTGCATCTTCTTTGCCCAGGCTGCCCGCTCTGCGTCCACGAATCGCACCCCGCCGCGGCGCGGGCCCGTGATCGAGTCGAAGGTGGAGAGCACGAACTCGCCGTCTTCGGGCGCGAACAGCCCGCTGAGTCGTACGGTGCCGTTGCCCAGCCGGTAGACCCGCAGGTAGCGGTCGTCGTGGGCCTGCTTCTCGCGGGCGGCAATGCCGGCCTCATCGAGCCGGTCGCGCATCCGTCTCGCCTGCTTGAACACCTGATCGGCATTCAGCGACGACACCTCCGCCAGGAGCGCTTCCAGCGCCACCGCGAGCTTCTCGGCGGTGACCGAGGCATCGATTTGGCCGAGCCCCGCGCGGATCGACTCGGCCGCGTCAACCGAGAGCGTGCCGGCGGTGACGGCCCGGGCGATCGGCGCCTGCCACGGCACCTTCGCCTCGACCTCGGCGACCTCGGCGGCATCCGCGTCGGGCGTCGAGAGCGCCGCCTCGACGAGCCTGTCGGCCGCCTCGGCATCGGCCATCATGGTGCCGACTGCGACCAGCTTGTAGGCGTCGCCCTTGGACGAGCCGGTCGAGTTCTGAATCAGGGCCTCCGGCGAGAGGTACCCCTGCTGCGCCGCCAAACCCGAGTGCCCGAGCTCCGGTCGGGAACGTTCGGCGATGGTCGCCGCCATCCAGGCAGCATAGGTATCGACGAGACGGCGGATCGAAGCGATTCGCTTCTGACCGGCCAACACCTCGGCATCAGGAAGGGCCGAGAAGTCAGCGCATGACGAGCCCAGCAGGGCCACGGCATCGGCCGCCTGCCTGAGGTCTTCCGCGAGGTCGGTCATGTTACGAGGATACCTCATTACGAACACATAGTCGAGTGTTTCTCAGATAATTGAGGATTTTTGAGGATTGAGTTTCGAAGTCCTGTCTGTCAATCTTGGGAGCATCGCTTCGGGTCTCGCCCAGCTCGACCACCGGGTCGAAAGCCCTCTGAGGCTGGGCGGCCGCACCGTTGCCCCCGGGAACAGGCGGGCCTACCATGTGTCGCAGCCCCACTTCGGGGACCGAGCGTCGTTGCCGTGCCTCGGCGGGTTGCCGCACACAGGTCTCGGGCATTGCTCCGGATGTCCGCGTCCTGCACATCACAGGACGGGACTGACCATGAGCAAGTATCTATTTGGAGCGAACTACGTGGGCGAGGGCATCAGGGGCCTCATGCGCGAAGGCGGCACCGGCCGTCGGGAGGCGCTGGTCGCAGCCCTCAAATCGGTGGGTGGGTCGGTCGAGAGTTTCTACTACGCCTTCGGGGAGACCGGCGTTCTGGGGGTCATCGAGGTTCCGGAGCCGTTCGACGCCGCCAAGAAAACGCCGGCGTATCGGGCTCCCGGCCAGTAGGTCTGCAGCGGTGTTCTTCCGCTCTAGCGGCGCATCCATGGGCACTCGGATGCGGTGACGCCCCGAGCCGGATGGCTACCGGCTGACACCTACTCCACCCAGTTGCCCGGAACGACGACGACCAGTCTGCAGCGCGGACATCGGTGACAGGACTCGAGCCCCTGAGCGGTGTCTACACCGTCGGGGGTCATTTCGGCCCCGCACGCCGGACACACCGGGCCGTCACCGTCGAAAGCGAACTCTTCCATTACTCCAGTCTGCGGCATCCGTGCGGGCCGGTGCCGCGGCAACCGTCTCGCGCGCAACGGGCGCAGCGGCGCAGTTCCGGCGCGACGCCGATTGGCGGCGACGCGGACGGGGAATCGGCACGCGACGCGGAAAGGGAAGCAGTGCGGGGAACGAACGGGCACTGTGCGATGCTGGCCGAATCGACGATTGGGGGCTCTCAGTGGTGCGTGACCACGGCTCCGAAGACGCGTACTCGCTGGTCCAGCGCGATCCGGCCTACCTCGCGGCGGTTCGGGTCGCTTACTCGGCAGAGACGAACGTGCTCAACGCCCTGTGGTAGGCGACTCACCCCGCCGAGGCGGCACCGGATGGCTCACCGTCCCCGGCAAACCAGCTGCGCGACCTCCAGAAGCGCGTCTTCTCGGCGAACGGCGACTCCGTCGGCGATCCGAAGGCCACCGCCGCACTGCGGGAGCTGCAGGCCACGATGGCCGCCGACCGTGCCGCGATCGCCGCCGCGATCCGTGCGGCCGAATTCGAGGTCAACACCCAGCCGCCCCGCTCCCCCGGTGAGTCGACGGCACCGAGGAAGACTGGTCCCCGGACGATGCACGGGGGGACGTCCGAGGGTTCGCTTCAACCGTTTTTCGAGGAGGTACTCGACGAGACTGCGCTGCCCGCCGGGGGACGCGACGGCAACGCCCTCCTGGTTCTCAGCATCCTTGTCGCACTGGGTGTCGGTTTCGTCGTCGGCACTCAAACGAATGCCTCGCTCGTCACCGCATCGCCTTCTGCGGATCCCGTGAACGCGGAGGACACCTGCGGCCAAGTGAGTGACGTTGTGACGCTGATGCACAATGCGTACGGCTCGCTGCTCGCAGAGCCCTCAACCCAGCAGGAGTTCGAGGGAGCCGCACGGCTCGTTGCGCGACTGAGCGCCCGCGTGGACACCGTGCCCGGCTCTGCGGTGGCGGACCAGGTGGAGGCCCTGAAGGGCCTGCTGCCGTCGTCGGCCAGCGAGCAAATCGATCCGCTGTCGACAGAGTGGGGGCAGGCTCTGGCCCGTGTCAGCGCGGCCTGCAGCGCTGCCGGGTTCGACATCAGCGCGGCCTGCAGCGCTGCCGGGTTCGACATCAGCGTGGACGCCTGGATTGGCGGCTGACGGCACCGGCCCGGTCGGGAGCGCGATTTCTCGGATGCATGGACCTTCGGTTCGATGACCTGGATTTTCCGTCTTGGCCGCCCGCTCCGCGCGATCAAGCGGTGCGCTCTACGCCCGCCAGAATCGCGGTGCCGAGCTCGGCCGGCCTGGTGAACTGGAGCCAGTGCCTGGTGGCAGGTCCACGTACTCGACGTCGTGCAGGCAGGTCAGCTCCGCCACGAACGAATACCCGGCGGCGATCCACTCGGTGAGCAGCGCGGACGGGATCTCGCAGGAGCGGTGCGGAGGCATGGGCTGCCGCGGGTCATCCGGTGCGCCCGCAGCACCAACCTCGGAGATTTTCGCGACACGCCGCTCATGGCCCCCGAACCGGCGTTTCCCGAAAATCTCCGCGATTACGTGACGACGGATGCCTGTCAGCGAGCCCTCGTTCCACGAGCGCTCGCACGGCGAATCCTTCCTCCACCTCGTCGCGACACGGTCCCGCTACCCGGGCTTGTGGATCCTCGACGAGCCGGAGTCGGCCCTCTCCTCCACCGGTTCTCTCGCCCTGATCCGCCACCAGCAGGACATCCTGGACGCGGGCGGATCCCAGGTCATCCTCTTGACGCACTCCCCGATCCTGGCGTCGCTCCCGGGCGCCGCCATCTACGAGGTCGGGCCCTGGGGTTACCGCCCGTGCGCCTGGGAAGACCTTGACCTGGTGCGCGACTGGCGCTCCTTCCTGGAGGCCCCGGAGCGCTACCTGCGGCACCTGTTCTGACCCGGGGCAACCGATGACCACCGGCCGCGACCGGCACCCGATCTCACCAACGGCCGGGCCTCAGTTCTGCAGGAACGTGGTGACGTACGCCACCGTGTCGGCCGGGCTGACCCCCAGCTCCCGCAGCCGTTCGACATAGGTCTTTGCCGCGCCGAGCGCCTGCTGTTCGACCGAGTCCGGTGCGGCCTTGACGAAGGAACCGGCCCTGCCGCGGGTCTCGATGAACCCCCCCGCCTCGAGTTCCTTGTAGGCACGCGCTACGGTGTTTGGCGCGAGCACCAGGTCAGCGGCGAGCCTGCGCACCGTGGGCAGGCGTGTTCCCGCGACCATGGCCCCGCTCCGGATGTGCGCAATGACCTGCACGCGCAGCTGGTCGAACGGCGGAGTCGCCGAGCGCGGGTCGATGCGGAGAATCACTGCGGGCCGACCGGGCGCGAACCGGCATCCGCGTGGAGGGTTCGCCGAAAGTGACGCCGTGACGAGGTGAGAACGGATGCCGCGGCACCCGCTCCCAGCACGACCAGCCCGAACAGGTTGAACGCCTCCACGGAGGCTACGCCGCCACCGATTCCCGGTCGCACCGCCATCGCGATCTCCTGAACGCCGAAGAAGACACCAAAAGCACCGAGGAGGAACGCGGCGGCGACCAGATCCAGGATCGCGGCCGAGCGCATCGCATCGTCCCAGGCCAGCTCCTGCTCCGACGCCATGGTCTGGGGACGCGCGACGACGATGCGACCGCCGATTTCGAAGGCCGCGAGCACCGCCACAGCCAGCCCGGCCACGACGACCGCCACGCTGAAGGACTGCGGGAAGACGGAGAGCTGCAGCTTCCAAAAAACAGGCAGCAGTACCAGCACACCGACGACCGCCAGGTTGAGGAATACGGTGCCACGAACGCCGACGCGTTCCCACCGCGGAACGTAATCGGCCAAGCGGGTGCGCCGCCCATGGGCAACCCGCTCACCCTCACCGGTCCTCGCCACCTCGCCGGCCACGGCTGCGATCGCGCCACCCAGCACCCCGACGATCACGAAACCGCCAAGCAGGAACACGGTGGCCGAACCACTGCGGTCCGCCCCGATGAAGTACACGAGGAAAATCGAGACGATCACGCCGAGGAATCCGCCGCCGGAGAAGCCCCGCACTCTCCGCACCTGGGCCGCCAAGACCATCGGATGCGAGGCGTGCGGCAGGCCGAGCCCGGCGACCGTTGACGCGTGGGCGACGAGCCGACGCTGCACGGCGGGAACATGGGTCAAGACCCACAGCAGCACGCACGACCCCACGAGCAGACCGGCTACCGTCCACGTGGACACGGCGACGTGGAAGATCATGTTGGACCAGACGTCACCGAGCATCAGATCCCCTTTTTGTGTTCTTAGTTTTGTATCACCTTATCAATACAAGCATAAATACACAACAGGGATCCCGGCGTGCTGCCGTTCTATCGCCGCGCCATATGAGCTCGGAGCTCGACCTCCGGAGCTGGGGTGATTCGCCGTTGACGTCCACGGTCACCTCGCGGATCGTGCCGGTGAACCAGTACGGTCTCGGGTATGCCGGCGTCACCGGGGAATCCGGGTCGGCGATCCCTTGCCCGCCTTCAGGTCGGGCGGTCCGGTCGGCAGGATGTCAGGGCAGGAGACGGTATAGAGTTCGCCCACCACGGAATTGTGCACGAAATACGTCGCCGTCCTCGACATCGAACGAGTAACCCGCGGCCGGGCACGCGCCCCCGGCTCGGCTCGGCTCGGCTCGGTTCAGCGGGCCAGCATATCCGGCAGCAGCGGCGAGAAGATCACGACGAAAGCCAGCACATTCAGGGCCACCGTGCCCCAGAACGCCTGCCGAAAACCGGCCTTCTTGGTTTTGTGCCGCAGCACCTGCTGCGCCACGATCGCGCCCGGCCAGCCGCCGGCGAATCCGAGCAGCAGCAGGGTGTTCTCCGGCACCCGCCAGCGCGCAGCGACCGCTGCGGTCTTGTCCATGGCGTAGGCGACGAAGCAGGCGAGGCTGACGGCCAGGTAGAACGCGGCCACCCAGATCGAGACCGGTCGGTAGGCGTCGACGACGAGGTAGATCGACGTGAAGGCGACGATGGCGAGGTAGGCGACGGCTCCCGAACCGGTGCGGGCGGGCATCCGTCGCCGCGTGCCGGTCTGCCTCGTGCGTGGGGACTGCCGCCTGGGCTTGGTCTGTCTCATCTGTGTCTTCTCGCGGCAGCAGCTCAGTCGAGGAAGTCGCGAACGACGGTGTCGAGGGCCGCGACCGTCAACGCGATCGAGCCGATGTCGATGCGCTCGTCGTTGCCGTGGAACAGCTGCCGGAAGGTGCCGTAGTCCCAGTGCCGGCCGAGCAGCGCGAAACCGTAGGCAGGGACGCCGCGGCGGCGGTAGAACCGCGCATCGGAGCCGCCGACGCTGAGCACCGGGAGCAGGTCGGCGTCGGGGTAGGCCCGGCGCACGGCCTTGCCGAGCGAGTGGAACAGCGGCGTGTCGACCGCGGACCGGGTGGCCGCGGCGAATTCGTCGCCCTCGATCGTGACCTCGTCGGCCAGGTCGCCGAGCGCCTCCCGCAGGTAGGCGTCGACGTCGGCGGCTGACAGGTCGGGCAGCACCCGGATATCGAGGGTGATCGTGGCGAGCGCGGGGATGACGTTGTCCTTCACCCCGGCCCGCACGATGTTGGGCGAGATGGTGGTGTGGGTGGATGCGTGCGCGAACCCGGCCAGGCTGCCGAGCTCGTTCAGGGCGCCGTCGATCCGGTGCGGGTCGAGCAGGCGCGCGGCAAGGTCGGGTTCCAGGTCGAGGGCCTGCACATATCGGCGCCAGTCGGCGGTGATCTGCACCGGGGCGCGGTAGCGGGCCAGGCGCCCCACGGCATCCGCCGCGATCACCGCGGCGTTGCGCGCGCCCCACGGGGCCGACCCATGGCCGGGGGTGCCGCGCACGGAAAGGCGCCGCCCGGCGATACCTTTTTCGCCGACGGCCGTCGAGATCAGCGGCCGCGGCCCGACCATGGCCCCGCCGGACTCGGTGAGCACGGCGTCCGCGTCGATCAGATCGAGCCGGTGCTCGGTGAGCCATTCCACGCCGAAGTGGCTGCCGTCTTCCTCGTCGGCAACCGCGGCGAAGATGAGGTCGCCGCGCGGCCGGAACGGTCCGGTCGCAATGGCCCGGGTGACGACCGCGTAACTGGCGGTCAGGTAGAGCATGTCGAGGGCGCCGCGTCCCCAGATCTCGCCGTCGATGATCTCGGCGCCGAAGGGGTCGCGGCTCCAGCCGCCGTCGTCGACCGGCACCACGTCGAGGTGGCCGACCAGGGCGAGCGTGGGCGCCGTGGGATCGGTGCCCCGGATTCGAGCGATCAGGGAGGCGCGGCCCGGATGCGGTTCGACCACCTCGAGGTCGAGTCCCGACCCGGCGAAGAACCCCTCGAGCGTACGCACGCTGCGAATCTCGCCGCCCGAATCGGGAGTGCCGTCGTTGACGCAGGCGTTGCGGATGAGGTCGCGCAGCAGGTCCACCGTCTGGCGGGTCAGGGCTTCATGGTCGCTCATGCGCACGCTGGACGGAGATGGTGCGCGACAGTCGATTCCATGGTGGCGGCCAGTCCTTTTGTAAAGTGCCTGAACTCTACCGGGTGAGATCGGCCGCGGCGCACGCCTGGGCGGCGGCCGCCCGGGAAACCGCGTAGCGGATGTGAACCCGGAGCGGTGAGCCGACGGGAATTTTCGGATGCTGGAACTCGGCGGTCGCGGTCATCCCGAGTCGTTCCATCACGGCCCGCGACGGTTCGTTGATGACCGCCGTGATCGCCTGCACCTGTTCGAGATCGAGCCGCCCAAAAGCGACATCGAGGGCCGCCCGGGCGGCTTCGGTGGCGTAGCCCTGGCCCCAGAAGGAGCGGGCCAGCCGCCAGCCGACCTCGAGCCCGCCGGGTCCGGGGATGAACGCGGGCACGGGAGCGAGCCCGGTGAAGCCGATGAAGTCGCCCGTCGACTGTTTCTCGAGCGCCCAGAGTCCGTAGCCGTGCGTCTCGAAGAGCCGGTCGGCCCGGCCGGCGAGCTCGTCGCTCTGGGTCCGGGTCAGCCGAGACGGGAAGTACCGCATCACCTCCGGGTCCTCCCCCATCGCGGCGAACGGCGCCAGGTCTGACTCACGCCAACGGCGCAGCAGGAGGCGGGCGGTGCGGGTCTCGAGCGGCATCCGTCCAGACTAGTGACCCGGACCCCTGCGGGTGGTCAGGGAATCCAGTTGAACTGGTCCGGGTCGGGGCCGGTGCGCTCGTCGCGGTTCAACGCTGTGATCGCAGCCAGGTCGTCGGCAGTCAATTCGAAGTCGAAGAGCGCGAAGTTCTCCTCGACCCGGCTGCGGGTGACGGACTTCGGGAACACGATGTCGCCACGCTGCAGGTGCCAGCGCAGGGTGACCTGAGCGGCAGAGCGGCCCAGGCGGCCGGCGATGGCCGTGATCACGGGGTCGCCGAGCACCCTGCCCTGTGCGATGGGCGACCACGCTTCGGTCACGATGCCGTGCTGCGTGTTGAACGCGCGCACGTTGTCCTGGGTCAGGTACGGGTGCACCTCGATCTGGTTGACGGCCGGCACTGTGCCGGTCTCGTCGAGGAGACGCCGCAGGTGCTGCGGCTGGAAGTTGGAGACGCCGATGGTCTTCACCCGCCCGGAGGCGTGCATCTCCTCCAACGCCTTCCAGGTCTCGACGAAGTCTCCGACGGCCGGCAGCGGCCAGTGGATCAGGAAGAGGTCGAGGTAGTCGAAGCCGAGGGTCTCGAGCGTCTGCTCGAAGGCGGCCAGGGCATCAGTTCGGGAGTGGAAGCCGTTGTTGAGCTTGCTCGTGACGAAGACGTCAGTCCGATCCAGGCCGGATTCGCGCACGGCCTCGCCGACGCCCTGCTCGTTGCCGTACATCTCGGCGGTGTCGATGTGGCGGTAGCCCACCTCGAGGGCGGCGAGCGTCGACCGCCTGGTGTCGGCCGGCTCAATCTGGTACACGCCGAACCCGAGCTGCGGGATCGTCTCTCCGTTGTTGAGGGTGATGCGGGGAATGGATGTCGTCGGTGCTGCGGTCATGTCGTAGAGCTCCTTTTGTCGACGAGGCGCACGGAGAAGACTGCGCGCCCCACCCTGACCTAAACGGCGCACGGTGAAGCGAATTCCCGTTCAGGGCCGATCGACAGGCTCGAGACCCGGCGGGCGCCGGCGAGGTGCTGGACGACCTCGACCTGACCATCAGGGGTGTCGTCGATGATCTGCAGCCCGCGGCAGATGCCCAGCCAGCCAGCCGCCGTGACAGTGGGCAACAGTGATACTCCTGCCTGGGCGGTGGACGGGCCTGTGTCGCCGTCCTATGCTCGACCTGGGAACGCCCGAGTGTCGATGGTGGTGTGAGGATGGGGTCCATGCGGTCACGGTGGTTGATTCCGGTCGCGGTTGCGGCGGTTCTGAGCTTTGCGATGTCCAGCGCGTCGGCGCCCACGGCGGCTTGGGCGCAAAACCCGGTCGACTTCGGCGCCAGCCACATCGTCGACACGGTCGACGCCGTCACCGCCCGCGCCGACGAGGTCACGGCCGCGTTCGACGAGCTCTATTCCGAGACCGGAGCCGACCTCTTCGTGGCCTATGTCGACAGTTTCACAGGGGTCGAGGACCGCGAGCAGTGGGCCGACCAGACGGCTGACAACAACGGCCTCGGCACCAACGACGTGCTGCTGGCCGTAGCGACGGATGACCGCCAGTACCAACTTTCCGTGGCCCCCGACTCCGCCCTGACGGATGCCCAGCTCCAGGAGATCGAGACCGTCGCCATCGAGCCGGCTCTGCGCCAGAACGACTGGGCCGGCGCCGCGATCGCCGCAGCCGAGGGTTTCTCCGCGGCTCTGCGGGGCGAGCCGGTCTCGGCCGGCGAGATCACCCCCGGGGACGAAAGCCCCGGCGGCGGTGCCGGCGGGTTTCTCATCGTCGTGTTCGTGATCATCGCCGTGCTGGTGCTTCTGGTCGCCGGAGCGGTCATCCTGCTCGCCCGACGCGGGCGGGGGCGTGCCCTGCCAGCCGGAGCCGGAGCGCCGACCGGGCTACAGTCCCTGCCGACGCCCGAGCTCAAGCGGCGCGCCTCGAGTACCCTCGTGCAGACCGACGACGCGATCCGTTCCAGTGAGCAGGAGCTCGGCTTCGCGATCGCCCAGTACGGCACGGAGGTCACCACCGCCTTCCGGGCCGCGCTCGAAACGGCGCAGAAGCAGCTCAGCCAGGCGTTCACCCTGCAGCAGAAGCTCGACGACGCCGAACCCGACTCCGAAGAGCAGGCGCGCGCCTGGCACGCCGCGATCATCGACCTCTGCAGCCAGGCCAACCTCACCCTCGATGCGCAGGCCGACGACTTCGACGAACTGCGCCAGCTGGAGAAGAACGCGCCTGAGGTCGCCGCTGCCGTGTCCCAGGGCGCCGAGGCCGTGCGGGCCCGGCTCGCCGGCAGCGAGGAGAGCCTGGCGGCCCTGGCCGCCCGGTACACCGACGTGGCGCTCGGCACGGTTGCCGACAACCCGGCCGAGGCCCGCGAGCGTCTCGCCTTCACGGAGACCGCTCTGGCCCGGGCCACCACCCGGCTGGGTGCCGGCGATACGGCGGCCGCGGCCGTGGACATCCGTGCGGCCGAGGTATCGGTCGACCAGGCGCGGTTGCTCCTGGACGCCGTGGACCGCCTGGGCACCGACCTCGCCGGCGCGACCCGGCAGATGGCGGCCACGGTCGCCGAGCTGCAGACCGATCTGGTGACCGCGCGCGGCCTGCCCACGTCGACCGAGGCCGCCGCCGCGTTGCCGGGAGTGATCAGCCAGACCGAACAGACCCTCGCCGAGGTGCGCGCTCGCTCCGCGGCCGGCCGGATCAACCCGCTCGAGGTGATGGCGATGCTCGACGCCGCCAACACCGCGATGGATGCCGCGCTGCAGGGCGTGCGGGACGCCGAGGCGCACGTCCAGCGCGCCCGGGCCACCCTCAACCAGAACCTGCTCGCCGCGCGCGGGCAGGTGTCGGCCGCGGAAGACTTCATCAGCACCCGGCGCGGGGCGGTGGGCGCGGAGGCGCGCACCCGGGTCGCCGAGGCCGGCAGGGTTCTCGTGGAGGCCGAATCGCTGGCCGCCACCGACCCGGGTGCCGCTCTCGCCGCCTCGCAACGGGCCAACTCCCTGGCCGCGGCCTCCATCGCCGGCGCCCGGAACGACGTGGACGGGTTCGCCGGCCAGGTTCCGGGCGGCCACGGTCCCGGCTACCGAGCCGGCGGTAGCGGCGGGAACGGGGTCATGGGGGCCGTGCTCGGCGGCATCCTGATCAACACAATCCTCTCCGGCGGCGGGGGTGGCATGTTCAGTGGCGGCGGCGGCGGCCGGCGCGGCGGCGGCTTCGGCATGCCCGGCGGCTTCGGCGGTGCCGGTTCCCGCTCACGCCGGGGCGGGGGCGGGCGGTTCTAGAAACCGGCGCCGTCGCAGCCGTCGCAGCCGTCGCAGCCGTTTCAGCCGTTTCAGCCGTCGCAGCCGTCGCAGCCGTCGCAGCCTGCACGGCGGTCCACACGTCTTGACCAGCACAAACCGACACACTGGAGGTCAGCCGATGCTCCGGAACTCGAAAGGACACCGCACAATGACGAAACAGTCCATCTTTGGCCGTATCTCCCAGTTGGCGAAAGCGAACATCAACGCGCTTCTGGACTCCGCCGAGGACCCGCAGAAGATGCTCGACCAGATGGTTCGCGACTACACCAACAGCATCGCCGACGCGGAGAGCGCGATCGCCGAGACGATCGGCAATCTGCGCCTGCTCGAGGACGACTACCGGGAAGACGTCGAGGCCGCGACCGAGTGGGGTGGCAAGGCCCTGGCCGCGAGCCGCAAGGCCGACCAGCTGCGCACCGCCGGAAACGCGGCCGACGCCGACCGTTTCGACAACCTCGCCAAGGTCGCCCTCGGCCGTCAGATGCAGTCGGAGAAAGAGGCGAAGCTGGCCGAGCCTCAGATTGCCTCGCAGACGGCCGTCGTGGCCCAGCTCAAGGACGGCCTCAACAAGATGAAGGAGAAGCTAGACCAGCTCTCCGCCAAGCGCAGCGAACTGATCGCCCGGTCGAAGACCGCCGAGGCGCAGACCAAGGTGATGGATGCCGTCAAGAGCATCGACCTGATGGACCCCACCAGCGAGGTCAGCCGCTTCGAGGACAAGATCCGCCGCGAGGAGGCCCGCGTTCGGGGCGCCAGCGAGCTGGCCGCGTCGAGCCTGGACGCCCAGTTCGAGAGCCTCGAGGACCTCGGCGAGCTCACCGAGGTCGACGCCCGCCTCGCCGCGCTCAAATCCGGCGGCGCCGGCTCCATCACGCAGTAGCCCTGAGCCTCCAGCGCAACCGGGCGCCGACGGGAACATCCCGTCGGCGCCCGGCGTTGTCCCTAGCATGACAACTCTCGGAATCATCGGCGCCGGCAACATCGGCAGTCAGCTCGCACGACTCGGCGTGGCCAACGGATACGACGTGGTCGTGAGCAATTCGCGTGGCCCCGAAACCCTCACTGATCTGATCGGCGAGCTCGGCCCGCACTCCCGCGCCGCGACCCCCGCCGAGGCCGCCGCGGCCGGCGACCTCGTGGTCGTGACCATCCCGCTGAACCAGATCCACACCCTGCCCACGACGGAGCTGGCCGGCAAGCTCGTGATCGATACGAACAACTACTACCCGCAGCGCGACGGCGACATCGCCGCACTCGACGACGAGAGCACCACCACGGCCGAGCTGCTCCGCGATCGCCTGCCGGAGTCCACGATCGTGAAGGCGTTCAACCACATCTATGCCGCCGATCTCACCGAGCACGGTCAGCCGGCCGGGTCCGTCAACCGGCGCGCCCTGGTCATCGCCAGCGACGACGCCTCCGCCGCCGCTACCGTGACCGCACTGCTGGACCGCTTCGGCTACGACACCGTCAACGTCGGCGCGCTCAGCGAGGGCTGGCGCATCCAGCGGGACACCCCCGGCTACGGCCCGCGCTTGAACGCGGCCGAGTTGCGGGACGCGACGGACGCCGCTGCGCGCTACCGCGACCAATAGGCGCTGCGCGTAGATCGGCCCGATCCAGCACGAAAATCCCGCGCGCGGGGAAGCTCTGGGAGCATACTGAAGTATGGCTCCCTCCTTCGTTGTCGTGCCACAGTGGCAGGGTTCGGTTTCTCCGCGCGCGATGCGCCTGAGTGACGGGGCGGAGGCGATCCGAGGTGATCTTCCCTACTCCGTCACCCGTGAAGTGCCGGTGCCGGTCGAGGCCGGCGATTCTCTCGACACCGGCATCGACCGCTTCTCCACCCTGATGATGGTGCGCGAACGCCTCACGGCTGCACTGCACGGCGGCGCTGGCCCGGTGGTCACGATCGGCGGCGACAACGGGGTGTCCCTGGCGGCCGTCGAGCATGCGTCGCGGCAGCATCCTGATGACCTGGCCGTGGTCTGGCTCGACGCCCACCCCGACCTGCACACCCCCGACACCTCACCGTCCGGAGGTTTCACGGGGATGGTGCTGCGCGCCATCACCGGCGAGGGTGCCGACGGCCTGACCCTCGACCCGGGTGAGCGCGTTCCTCTGGAACGCGTCGTGATCGGCGGCGCGCGCGCCATCGACCCGGCCGAGGACGCCCTGATCCAGGACCGCGGAATAGTGAGTCTTCCGGTCGAGGACCTCGACCCTCCCGACGCGCTCGTCGCGGCCCTGCGCGCCACGGGCGTGGGCACCTTCTACCTACACCTCGACCTGGACGTGCTCGACCCGTCGGCGCTGGCCGGCCTGGCCGACCTCTACCCGTTCGGGCTGAGCGTCGACACCCTGAACCGGCTGATCACCGCCCTGCGCGCCGAATTCGAACTGGCCGGCGCCACCATCGCCGGCTTCGCCCCGGCCTCGCCGGAGGCCGCCACCGACGACCTGCCGAGCATCCTGCGCATCATCGGCGCGCTGACCCGACCTGCTCAGCCATAGCATGGGACCGACGCGCCAGCGTCACGAGGCCAAGGGAGGCATCCGTGAACGAGCAGCACTCCGTTTCCGATCCGTCGAGGATCATCACCGAGAGGCGCGGGCACGTGCTGCTGATCGGGTTCAACCGTCCGGAGAAGCGCAACGCCGCCGATCTGGCGCTGCTGACGCAGTTGGCCCTCGCCTACGGTGAACTCGACCGCGACCCTGAGCTGCGGGTCGGCCTCGTCTACGCGGTCGGCGACCACTTCACCGCCGGCCTCGACCTGGCCGACATCGGCCCCCGGCTTGGCCCCGACGGCCTCGACATGGTGCCGCCCGGCGGCATCCATCCGTGGCAGGTCGACGGGCCAAGCGTGTCCAAGCCCGTGGTGATGGCCGTGCAGGGCACCTGCCTCACCCTCGGCATCGAGCTGATGCTCGCGAGCGACATCTCCGTGGCGTCAGAGTCCACCCGCTTCGGCCAGATCGAGGTGGCGCGCGGCATCCTGCCGTTCGGCGGCGCGACCATCCGCTTCCCGCGCGCGGCCGGCTGGGGCAACGCCATGCGCTGGATGCTCACCGGCGACATGTTCGACGCCCGCGAGGCCCACCGCATCGGGCTCGTGCAGGAGGTCGTGCCGGACGGCACCCAGTTCGAGCGCGCGCTGGAATTGGCCGAGCGGATCGCCGCCCAGGCCCCGCTGGCCGTGCAGGCCACGCTGGCCAACGCCCGCACGGCCGCGCGGGAGGGTGCCGCGGCCGCCGAGGCGGGGCTGCAGCCGGCCCTGGCCCGCCTGGCCGCGACCGAAGATTCCCGCATCGGCATGGAGGCATTCGTCAGCCGCCGGCCGGCTACTTTCGTGGGTCGTTAGGCTGGCATCACCACCTCATCGGAACTACAGCACCATTCATCTGCACCACTGACCAAAGGAGAGACGGATGTCTGCCGCCGCCAGCACCACCCCACCTGACCCTTCCGCCACGAGCTACGACGTCATCGTGATCGGCGCCGGCGCGGCGGGTGAGAACGTCGCCGACCGCACGACGCAGGCAGGCCTCCGCACCGTGATCGTCGAGGCCGAGCTGGTCGGCGGCGAGTGCTCCTACTGGGCCTGCATGCCGTCGAAGGCGCTCCTGCGCAGCGGAGCGGCCCTCGACGCAGCCCGGCGCGTCGGCGGTGCGGCCGAGGCCGTGACCGGCGACCTGGACATCGCGGCCGTTCTGCGCCGCCGCGACTCCTTCACGAGCAATTGGTCCGACGAGGGCCAGGTGCGCTGGCTGGAGAAGACCGGGATCACCCTGGTGCGCGGCCACGCCCGCCTCACCGGCGTGCGGGAAGTGACCGTGACCGCTGACGACGGCACCACGACCGTACTGGTCGCGGCGCACGCCGTGGTCGTCAGCACCGGGTCGGCGGCGCTGCTGCCCGATATTCCCGGTTTGGCAGCCGTGTCGCCGTGGACCAGCCGCGAGGCCACCAGTGCCCCCGGAATCCCGGACAGTCTGGCGATCATCGGCGGCGGCGTGGTCGCCGCCGAGATGGCCACCGCCTACGCCGGGCTCGGCGCCGAGGTCACGATGATCGTTCGGAGCGATTTGCTCGGCGGTCAGGAGCCCTTCGCCGGTGAACTCGTGCTCGCGGCCCTCCGCGGGGCGGGCGTCACCGTGCTGACCGGGGTGTCGACCACCGGGGCGGCCCGCACCGCCGACGGCGATGTGACACTCACCCTCTCCAACGGCAGCGGGGTCACCGCGACCGAGGTACTCGTGGCCACCGGCCGGGTTCCCCGCAGCGCGGATGTCGGGCTCGAGACCGTGGGCCTCACACCGGGCGACTGGCTCGAGGTCGACGACACCCTGCTGGTGCGGGGCACCGCGCCGGACCTGACCGGGGACTGGCTGTATGCCGTCGGCGACATCAACCACCGGGCCCTCCTCACCCACCAGGGCAAGTACCAGGCCCGCGCGGCCGGTGACGTGATCGCGGCCCGGGCCGCCGGCACGCCCGTCGACGACGCCCCGTGGGGATCGCACGTCGCCACAGCCGACCATGCCGCCGTGCCGCAGGTCACCTTCACCGACCCCGAAGTGGCATCTGTGGGACTGACCCAGGCTGCTGCCGAGAAGGCCGGGTTCCGCACCCGGGTACTGGACTACAACTTGGGCCAGGTGGCCGGGGCATCCGTGCACGCCGACGGCTACACCGGGTCGGCGCGCGCGATCGTGGACCTCGACCGTGAGGTTCTGATCGGGGTCACCTTCGTGGGGCCGGATGTCGCGGAGCTGCTGCACGCGGCGACCATCGCCGTGGTCGGCGAGGTGCCGATCCGCAGGCTGTGGCACGCGGTGCCGAGCTACCCCACCCTGAGCGAGGTCTGGCTGCGGCTGCTCGAGGAGTACGGTCGCCCGTAGCCGCGCTTTCGCCCTCGCGGCGCACCCGGTGGAGGCTGGCGCACTTTCCAACCCGCGCCACCTTCCACCACCTGCCCCGCGCCACCTCCGCTGTGAATCGATCATGGGAAACCCAGGCTTCTATCGTGGGGGCCACCTACGCTGGAGGAGTGCGCCGCATCTTCTTCGACTCCCCCATCAGCCGGGCCGGCTACCTGTACGCCACCACGGTCGGCGTGATCTGGGGTTCCATCTGGAGCACGGGCAAGGTCGAGCGCCGAGGCGGCCTCATCGTTTTTCGCGGCATGCCCTCCTGGGCATTCGGACGCGGCGGAGCCTGTGTCGGCGGCTGCTACCTGACCAACCAGAACGTGTCGATGGCCATCCTCGAACACGAGGCCGTGCACAAACATCAGTGGCAGCGCTTCGGGATGGTTTTCCCGCTGCTCTACCTGGCGGCCGGCCGCAATCCGCTGCAGAACCGCTTCGAGATCGAGGCCGGCCTCAAAAAGGGCGGCTATGTCAAATAACCCGGAGGACCCAGAATGACCGCACGCACCATCGTGATCACCGGCGCCAGCGACGGGATCGGCGCCGCCGCCGCCCGCGCCCTCAGCCAGTCCGGCGACCGAGTCGTGATCGTGGGCCGCTCGCCAGCCAAGACCGCCGCGGTCGCCGAGGCACTGGGTGCCGAATTTCTCGTGGCCGACTTCGCCTGCCTCGACGAGGTGCGCGCCCTTGCCGCCGAGCTGCAGAAGCACTATCCGCGCATCGACGTGCTCGCCAACAACGCCGGCGGCATTATGGGCGACCGCGTAACCACCGTTGACGGCTATGAGAAGACCTTCCAGGTCAACCACCTGGCTCCCTTTCTGCTCACCACGCTGTTGATGGACCGACTCGTCGCCAGTCGGGCCCGGGTGATCAACACGTCCAGCGCCGCCAACCAGCTCTTCGGCAAGATCGACCTCGACGATCTGCAGGGCGAGACGAAGTATTCCGCGAACAAGGCGTACGGCGACGGCAAGCTCGCGAACATCCTCTTCACCAGGGAACTCCACCGCCGCTACAGCGACGAGGGACTCACCACTGCAGCCTTCCACCCCGGCGTGGTGGCAACGAGCTTCTCCACCGGGTCGACGACCCTCATGCGCCTCATTTACCAGACTCCACTCAAACGCCTGCTGCTCGGCGCTGAACAGGGAGCCGACACCCTGGTCTGGCTGGCCACCGCGACGCCGGGCACCGACTGGGCATCGGGCGAGTACTACGAGAAACGTCGCATCCAGAAGGCGAACAAGCAGGCCTACGACTCTCAGCTGGCCGCCGCCCTCTGGGAGCAGAGTTCCGCGCTGGTCGCCGCGCACTCGGCGCCTCTGGCCTCCTAGCCGGATCCTCCTGGCCGGAGCCTCCTGGACGAGGCTTCTGGTGTCGAACGAATTCGACGGAGATTTTGCTTCGAAACGGCTTTCTCGCGCTGTTTTGGGCCGATTCGGCCAAAATTCTCCGTCGAATTCGTTCGGGGTTCGGGTCGCGGTGCGGAACTCCAAACGGGAGAAACTCCGGCTGCGCACCGAGCTCGCCACGGCTCCGGTCGATGGGCCTTGCCGCCCTGCGTCCTGCCTCCGCGGGTCAGGGCGGCCAAGCGCGCGCGCGTGGCCAACTCAGGACATCCGTCACCCATAGTCACCAGCCGGTGCGAAGCAGTGCAGGATCAGCCCGGATGTCCGGAGTGCCCGGACGGATCTCCTGAGTTGGCCACACGACGAGCCGGACGTGCCGCGGCACCTGTAGGTTCAGGCGCCCACCCTGAGCTCCCTTGTGGCCGAACCGGTGCAGCTCGGGGCCGGTGAAAGTGGACCGGGTGAATGGGGACGATAGCCAGAGCACGTGAGCAACCTCGACCGCGAATGGCCGGCAGCTCGCGCGGGGGCGGCTGGCGCCGGGCGCATCCGTCGAGGTAAGCATGTCCCACGTATGAAATGCCTGACCTAACGAGAATCCACCCGTTCACGGTGGCAGATCGGGCCGGTGGCGCGCATGATGGTCTGGGGGCGTCGCGGTCCCCAGTGAATGTCACCGAGTGAATGAACCGAGTGAATGTCACCCAAGTGGAGGAACAGCATGAGCTACGCACACACCGTCACGGTCAATGTCTCGTTCGACGAAACGGTCCGGATGGCCCGGGAAGCACTGGCCGACCAGGGATTCGGCATACTGACCGAAATCGACATACAGTCCACCTTCGCCGCCAAGCTCGGCCAGGAGGCCGCCGACGCCGTCGGCGACTACCTGATTCTCGGTGCCTGCAATCCCGCCCTGGCCCAGCGGGCCGTGACCGCCGACCCGGGCATCGGCGCCCTGCTCCCCTGCAACGTGGTCGTGCGCCGCCACGCGGGGGCCGGTGAAACCACCGTGGAAGCCCTCGACCCGGCCATCATGGCGCAGCTCAGCACGAAACCGGAGATCGAGCAGGTCTCCATCGAAGCGGATGCCCGGCTGCGCGCAGCCCTTGCGGCCGTGCTCGCCGGCGCAACGCAGTAGCCAACGCGCAGCGCTGGATGCGCAGGTCCACCGGGCGCCGCGCTCCGCGCTCCGCTTGCCGCTGACTCAGCTCGCGAGCGCATCGACACGACAACGCCCGACCTCGAAAAGGCCGGGCGTTGTCGTGAACGGATTCTGCGGGTGCAGCGCTGCTGCTACGGGGCGGCGTACCCGGCTGCGGCCTCGGCCAGCAGGTCGGCCTCGGCCCAGGTCGCGAGGTTCGCGCGCAGCTTCACGCCGAGGTCGGCGTCGACGCTGGTCCAGTACGCGATAGCTCGCTCGGTCACTTCGGGACGTTCCACCCCGCTGATGGCACCGGTGATGGTGTCGAGGAAGCGCGCCTTGGCGGCATCGTCGTAGACCTCGCGGTACAGCGTCCCGGCCTGGCCGAAGTCGCTGTCCTCGCTGCGCAGCTGCGCGGCGGCGCGCACGAGTTCGCCGTCGTTCTCCCAGCTTCCGTCGGTTGCCGCCTGCGGGTCGGCCACCGGGCCGCCCAGCGAGTTCGGAGCGTAGTTCGGGACATCCGTCGCGTTGAAGTGATAGCGAGCGGCGCCATCCTGCGAGTAGTTGTTCACGGGAGCCTTCGCGGCGTTCACCGGCAGCTGGTTGAAGTTCGTGCCGACTCGGTATCGCTGGGCGTCCGGGTAGGAGAAGATGCGCGCCATCAGCATCTTGTCAGGGCTCGCCGCGATGCCGGGCACGAAGTTCGCCGGGGAGAACGCGGCCTGCTCGATCTCAGCGAAGAAGTTCTCCGGGTTGCGGTTCAGGGTGTGCGTGCCGACCTTGACCAGCGGGTAGTCTGCGTGCGGCCACACCTTGGTGATGTCGAACGGGTTGAACCGGTAGGCCTTGGCGTCGTCGTACGGCATGATCTGCACCGAGACGTCCCAAGACGGAAAGTTTCCGGCATCGATGGCGTCGAAGAGGTCGCGACGGTAGTAGTCGGCGTCGGCCCCCGCGATGAGCTCAGCCTCCGAGCCCTCCATCTCGATGTTGCCCTGGTTGGAGGTGAAGTGGTACTTGACCCAGAAGCGCTCACCGGCGGCGTTGATCCACTGGTAGGTGTGCGAGCCGAAGCCGGGCATCTCGCGCCAGGAGCGCGGCAGGCCGCGGTCGCCCATCAGGTAGGTCACCTGGTGCGCGGACTCCGGGGAGAGGGTCCAGAAGTCCCACTGCATGGTCGCGTCGCGCAGGCCGGAGCCCGGCAGACGCTTCTGCGAGTGGATGAAGTCGGGGAACTTGATGCCGTCGCGGATGAAGAACACCGGTGTGTTGTTGCCGACGATGTCGTAGTTGCCCTCGGAGGTGTAGAACTTCACCGAGAAGCCGCGCACGTCGCGCCAGGTGTCGGGGCTGCCCTGCTCACCGGCAACGCTGGAGAAGCGCTGCAGCGTCTCGGTGGTCGTTCCGGGCGCGAAGACGGCGGCGCGGGTGTACGCGGAGACGTCTCCGGTCACCTCGAAGACGCCGTGCGCTCCGCCGCCCTTGGCGTGCACGATGCGCTCCGGGATGCGCTCGCGGTTGAACTGGGCGAGCTTCTCGACCAGGTAGACGTCGTGCAGGGCAGTGGCTCCCTCGGTTCCAACGGTCAGGGAGTGCTCGTCGCTGGCGACGGGCGTTCCCGTCTGCGTGGTGGTGGACTTGATTGTCATTGTGCTCCTTCGTTCGACAGCGGTGCAGGTGTGGAAAGTGCGGTGAGTGTGGAGGTCTGGCAATCGGGGCAGAGGCCCCAATAGGTGACCTCGGCGGTTTGCACGGTAAATCCGGAGGTGTTCGAGGGCGTTAGGCAGGGGGACTCACCCACGGCGCAGTCGACGTCGTGCACCGCGCTGCACCGGGTGCAGACGATGTGGTGGTGGTTGTCGCCGACCCGGCGTTCGAAGAGAGCCGGGGAGCCGGCCGGCTCGATCTTGCGGGCGATCCCCGCGCCGGTGAAGGCCGCGAGCACACCATATACCGCCTGCAGTGAGGTGCCCGGCAGCTCGGCTCGAACCGTGGCGTAGAGCCGCTCCGCGGTCGAGTGCGGGGCCTGGTCGAGAACACGCAGCACCGCCAAGCGGGGCCCGGTGACCTTGAGCCCAGACGCACGGATGCTGTCGGCGAGCAGACCGGAAGCCTCAACCGCCCGCACCCGCCCTGTTTCCGTCATGCGCCCCACGCTAACAGTTGTTTTGAATTACTCAAAACAATTGGCGACCACCGGGCGTGGCGCACGCGGGCTGCTGGGCGCGGATCACCGGCTCAGGACGGCGAGCCGAGTGCCGATTGGTAAACGTCGACGACCCGGGCCAGGAAGGCCTCGATGACCTCTCGTTCCTCATCAGAGAGATCCTGGGTGAGCGCCGCCACTCCCCCGATCACCGGAAGCAGTTGCTGGAACGCCCGCAAAACCGACTCCTGAGCCGGCACCACGACCACCTTGCGCCGATCCGACGAGTGCGGATGGCGCTGGGCGTGACCGAGGGCCACGAGCCGGTCGACCACGAGAGTGGTTGCCGCCGTGGAGATGTCCAGGCGGCGGGACAGCTCGCCCGGGGTCAGCGACCCCTCCCGGATCAGGTGCTCCATCGCGGACAGGTCGGTGGCGTTCACCTCGAGCGCCTGCCCGACCTGGCGCTCGAAGGCGCGGGACAGGTGCACGATGTCGTGCAGCTGGAACCCGATCCGGTCCGAAACCGGCAGACTGGAATCCCGACTTTCGCCGCTCCCCGGCGCGCCGACGACCCCGGCCGCGGAGCCGGGAGCGAACTTGCGACGCTCTTCCATAGGAGCCATACTATTACGAAGATTGCTAGGACGCCTAGCAATCAGGCTTCTTGGAGGAATTTTGCTCGCGATTCAGCGGATCATCACCGGTCGACGCACGGCCTGGATCGTACTGATCGCGACGATTGTCGCCGTCGGTCTGCTCTTCTCCCTCCTCCCCTCCGACGATTCCGAGGAGTTTCCCACCTCCGGGCTGCCCACATCCAGCCAGGCCGCACAGGTCGACGCTCTCCTCGCCGAGTTCCCCTCCGCCGAGCAGACCTCCGCGATCGTGGTCTGGACCCGGGAGGGTGCCGACCTGACCCGGGCCGACATCGCAGCCATCGCCGAACGCGGCACCGCCCTCGCCGAGGAGTCGATCGTGCCGCAGGCCACCATGCCGCGGTTCAGCGATGACGGGCAGGCCGCGATCAGCATCGTTCCGCTGGACGCGGACGAGGCCGATGCCGACATCGGCGGGGCGGCCACCGGCATCCGTGACGCCGCGTCCGACGCACTGCCGAGCGGTCTGAACGCCTTCGTCACCGGCGCCGTCGGCTTTCAGTCCGACATCACCAACGCCTTCGCCGGTGCCGACTTCCGGCTGCTGCTCGTCACCGTGATCGTCGTCGCCGTGCTTCTGATCGTCACCTACCGCAGTCCCGTGCTCTGGATCGTTCCGCTCGTCGTCGTCGGCATCGCGGACGGCCTGTCCGGGGTCGTCGTCGGCGCCCTGGCCGAGCCGTTCGGCATCACCCTCGACCCCTCCGTCGCCGGCATCCAGTCCGTGCTGGTCTTCGGCGCTGGCACCAATTACGCCCTGCTGCTCGTGGCCCGCTATCGCGAGGAGTTACTCCGCACCGAGAACCGCAACGACGCCATGCTGGCCGCGGTGCGCGGTGCCGGCCCGGCCATCGCCGCCAGTGGCGGCACGGTCGCGCTCAGCCTGCTCACCCTGCTGTTCGCCGAGCTGTCCGGCAACCGCGCGCTCGGTTTCGCCTGCGCTATCGGTGTCGTCATCGCCATCATCTTCGCGCTGGTCGTGCTGCCGGCTGCCCTTGTGGTCTGCGGCCGCGGCCTGTTCTGGCCGTTCATCCCCCGCTTCGTGCCGGGCGCCGGTGCCGAGCTGCGTCCCGGCTTCTGGACCCACCTCGGTCGGGGCGTGCAGCGCCGTCCGATCGTAGTCACCGCGGCATCCGTCGCCGCGATCGGCGCCCTCAGCCTGGGCCTGATCGGCGCCTCCGTGGGGCTGTCGCAGGCCGACCAACTCCTCGGCAAGCCCGAATCGGTGCAGGCGCAGGCCATCGTGAAGGAATCCTTCTCGGCCGGCTTGACCAGCCAGACCATCGTGCTGGTACCGGATGCCGCGGCCGCCGAGGCCACGACGCTTGCCACCGACACGCCCGGCGTCGAGTCCGTGATGCCCGGCGAGAGCGCGAACGGCCTGACCCGGCTGAACCTCTCCCCGTCCAGCGAGCCGGGCAGCGACGAAACCTTCTCCGTCATCGACACACTGCGCGGCACCTATGCCGACACCTCGGGCGACGTGTCCGAGGCGCTGGTCGGCGGCAGCGACGCCACGGCGTTCGACAACAAGACGAGCGCCCAGGCCGACCAGGCCCTGATCATCCCGATGATCCTGGCGATCGTGTTCTCCATCCTCGCCCTGCTCCTGCGCTCCCTGGTGGCACCCGTTCTGCTGATCCTCAGCGTGCTGGCGACGTACTTCGCCAGCCTCGGTGCCTCCAACTGGATCTTCCAGAACCTGATGGGCTTCCCCGCCTTCAACACCAACGTGGTGCTGTTCGCGTTCCTCTTCCTGGTGGCCCTCGGGGTGGACTACAACATCTTCCTCACCACCCGAGCCCGGGAAGAGAGCATCCGGTTCGGCACGAAGGAGGGCATGGTGCGCGCCCTGTCGTCGACGGGCGCGGTCATCACGAGCGCCGGCATCCTGATCGCGGCGGTCTTCGCCGTGCTGGGCGTGCTGCCAGTCGTGGCTCTCACCCAGATCGGCGTCATCGTCTGCATCGGCGTGCTGCTCGACACGCTCGTGGTGCGCACCCTCGTGGTGCCGGCGCTGGTGTTCCTCACCGGCGACAGGTTCTGGTGGCCGTCCCGTCCGGCCGCAAAGGCCCCGCTGGTCTAGCGCACCGCGGTCGAGAATCCGTGTCGAACCCCGAACGAATTCGACGGAGATTTTGCTCTAGACCGCGTGTTCAGGCTCAAAAACCGGTGCTTGACCCAAAATCTCCGTCGAATTGGTTTGACCGCGCGCTCGGAATCGCTCAGCGGGCGCACGGGAGTCCGAGGCCGCCGGCCTCGGGCGGCGTGCGGTGCTGCCACTGCAGCCTCCGTTCGAGCTGCGCACCGAGCGCCAGTAGCGTGGCCTCCCCGCCCGGCCGGCCGATCAGCTGCACTCCCATCGGCAGTCCAGCCCCGGTTTCGGCAACGGGCAGCACGATCGCGGGCAGTCCGCTCACGTTGACCATGGACGTGAACGGGGTGTACTGCACCTGCTGGGCGAAGTTGCGCTCCCCGTCGACCGCGTCGTACCAGCCCAGCGGGCGCGGCGTGAGCGCGAGCGCCGGGGTCAGCACCGCGTCGAACCGGGACAACTGGCGGATGAACGACCGCTCGTAAGCCGACAGGGCCGTGAGCGCCTGAGCCAGATCCCGAGCGGACAGCTCCCGGCCGCGGTTCATCAGCCAGCGGGTGAGCGGCTCGAGCAGCTTCTCCTGCTCCGGGGTGTCGGCGGGGATGCTCGCAGCGCCGGCCTGCCAGATCGCGCGGAACGCCGGCACGTAGCTGTCGTCGGGCTCGAGCGCCGTCTCCTCCAGGCCATGGCCCATACTCGCGAACCCGTCGACGGCCACCATCAGGGCGGCCAGCGCCTCGGGAGCGATCTCGATCGGGTAGGCGTCATCCCAGGCGGAGGTTGTCATCACGCCGAGCTGGAACCGGCCCTCGCCGCGCACGGCGGCGGCCAGCAGAGGTGCATCGTCGCCGGGGGGCCGGAGCGAGTACAGGTGCTGCGGATGCCCGCCTCGCGGCGCGATCATGGCGTCCAGCAGCAGGGCGGCATCCGCCACCGTCCGTGCCAGCGGTCCGGCCACGCTGAGACCGCCGAGCGTGTTGATCCCGGACGACGAGGGCACCCGGCCACGCGACGGTTTCAGGCCGACGAGACCGCAGGCTGCCGCGGGGATCCGCACCGAGCCGCCGCCGTCGGAGCCCGGAGCGAAGGGAAGCAGCCGGGCGGCGACGGCCACCGCCGCCCCGCCGCTGGAGCCGCCCGCGCCCCGGGAGCGGTCCCACGGGTTGCGCGCGGGCGGCCCGGCCAGCGTCTCGGTGTACGACGGCAGCCCGAACTCGGGCGTGCTGGTCTTGCCGAGGCTCACGCCGCCGGCCGCGTCCAGGGCGAGCACGAGATCGTCGGACTCGGCCGGCACGTAATCCTGCATCAGCCGCGATCCGAACCGGGCCGGCACGCCGGCGCGGCTCTGCAGGTCCTTGTCGGCGAAGGGCAGACCCCAGAGCGGCATGCTGCGCGGCATCAGCTGCTCGACGAAGCGGGCCCGCTTCCGCGCGGCATCCGCTGTCACGCTCACGAACGCGCCGAGGCCAGAGTCCTGAGCCTCGATCCGGCCCAGGTAGTGCTCGGTCAGCTCGGTGGGGCTGATCTCACCGCGCTGCAGCGCCTGCCATTGTTCGAGAGCGGTCAGTTCATGCGGAGCGGCCATCCCCCGAGCCTAACCAGCCGGGATGCCGGGCATCGGCGCGACGGAGCGGCGAGGCGCTCAGCGGCGCGACGCTCAAGAGTGGGACAGCCCGGTCAGCAACGCCTGGAACGCCCGCGGCGCGGCGCGGAGAACGGATGCCGCCGCCCACGACCCGGCCCACGGCAGCAGCTGCGCGACGTTGATGATCTCGTACTGTACGAGCGACCCGGCCTCCTCCTCGGGCAGCACCTGGTACTCGCCGCGGTACCACCAGCCGCGCCGCAGCACAAGTCGGCGTCGGTCCCGGTCGGTGTGCACGTTGCCCCCGCCGGCCGCCCCCGAGGCCATCGCCGTCACGAGCCGGTTGAACACGGCGTCGGGGCCGGCCTCGAGGTGTCCTGCGAACGAGCGCAACACGGTGTGGCGCTCGGGCAGGGTGGGCAGGGCATCGGTCATCCCTCGATTTTAGGCGTCCGCCGGCCGCAGACTCGCCGCTGCGCCTATTTGAGGCTCTTCTGCAGGAGCACGGTGCCGAGCCAGCGGTCGAACTTGAAGCCGACCTTGCCCATCCGGCCGATCTCCGCGAATCCGAAGTCGAGGTGCAGCTTGATCGACGCGTCGGCGCCCTGGTCGGCGACGACCGAGATGATCTCCTTGAGCCCGGCCGCCTGGGAGCGCTCGATGAGTTCGCCGAGCAGCATCCGGCCCAGTCCCTTGCCGGTGGAGGCCGCTCCGAGGTAGATCGAGTTCTCGACCGTGAACCGGTAGGCGCGTTTCTGCTTCCACGGGCTGACCAGGGCGTAGCCGAGCAGCTGGCCGGCCGGGGAGACGGCCACGATGAACGGCATCCCGAGCTTGCCCAGATAGTAGAACTTGCTGCGCCACTCGGCGAGGGTCATCGGGTCGACGTCGAAGGTGACCGTGCTGTTGGCGACGTAGTAGTTGTAGACCTCCCGGATATACGGCAGATCGGTGATTTGGGCCTCACGCATGGTGAATCCGAACGGCGCCTCTTCCGCGGGCGTCGGTCGAAGGTGCCGGGGCAATTGCCGACGCGGCTGGTATTCCTCTTCAAGCACAGCTAACTCCTCCAGAGAGCTCCAGATTACCCGAGGGACCAGTCCACCGGGGCCGCCCCGGTGCGGCCGAGGTACTCGTTGGCCCGGCTGAACGGCTTTGAACCGAAGAATCCGCGCCTGGCCGACAGCGGGCTCGGGTGCGCGGACTCGATCACCGGCGTGTCCCCGAGGAGCGGCCGCAGCGTGCCGGCATCCTTCCCCCACAGAATCGCCACGAGCGGCCGGTCCCGGGCGACAAGGGCGCGGATGGCCTGCTCGGTCACGCTTTCCCAGCCGCGGCGCCGGTGCGACCCGGCCAGGCCGGCCTGCACGGTGAGTACGCGGTTGAGCAGCAGCACCCCCCGCCGCGACCACGGCGAGAGGTCTCCGGTGGCGGCGGTGACGCCCACGTCGTCGTGCAGCTCCCGGCAGATGTTCGCCAGGCTGCGCGGCAGCGGCCGCACGTGTGCCTCGGTCGCGAAGGCGAGCCCGATCGGATGTCCCCGGGTCGGGTACGGGTCCTGGCCGACGATGAGCACCCGCACGGCATCGAACGGCTCGGCGAAGGCGCGGAAGACGTTCTCCGGAGCCGGTAGCCAGATACGGCCGGCCAGAGTCTCGGCACGCAGGAGCTCCGCCATCCGGTCGATCTCCGGCCCCACCGGCGCCAGCGCCTGGGCCCAGCCAAGATCGATGGCCCGGCTCTCGGTCAGCGCCGCGAGGGTGACGGGCATGATGCTCGGCTCAGGCCCCGAAGGTGCTCACGAGCACCCCGCCGTCGGCCTCGCTGACCCGCCAGACACTGCCGGCTCCGACGACGCTGAGCGCGCCCTCGCCGACGACCAGCGCGGTGTTCTCGTCGACGGCCAGGCCGCCGTCGATCAGGCCGGCCTCGGTGGCCGCGACCAACCGGGACAGCGTGCCCCACTGGGCGGCGTGCACCTCCACGGTGACGTCGAGCAGCCCGATGCCGGGTTCAACGGTGATCTCGTCGAGCCCCTCGGCGGCGTGTTCGCCGCTGACCTCGACGCCGCCCATGCGCCAGCCGCCGATCAGGGCACGCTCGGCCGCGATCATCGCGCCGGCAGAGAATCCGAGATAGGGGATGCCGGCGGCCACCTGACGACGGATCTCACCGAATATCGGGGCCACGGCAACCAGGTAGGCGGGGGTGACTCCGCCGCCGACCAGGATTCCGTCGGCCTCGGACACAGCGGTCAGGGCGAAGACGTCGCCAGGGGCGACGACGGTGACCTTCGGCTCGAACTCGCCGGCCGCGGAAACGGCGGCGACCAGGTTCGCGGCGTGGTCGGCGACGTCTTCGGCACGCACGACGAGGATCGCGATGCCAGGCTCCGCGCGGCCTGCCACGACTCCGCGCGCCGTGGCCTCGGCCAGGAAGGGTCCGAAGACGGCCGCGTCTGTCCGGGGGTTCCAACCGCCGCCGACCAGGTGCACGCTCACAGCAGGGCGCCCCGGGCCACGAGGGGCAGGCTGGCGGCGAGCAGGCTCGCGACAGGCAGGTCGTCATCGAGCTGTGCGCCGCCCGGCAGGCTCGCACCGGTGAGGCTCTCCGCTACGGGAGGCAGCGAGGACCAGGGGAACACGATCCAGCGGTCCGTTTCACACCAGGTGAAATCGGGCACCAGCACGGTGCGAGGCTTCGTGTACAGGGTGGCGGTGCGCACCTCGCAGGCGGTTTCCCGCAGCAGCGCGACGACCATCGCGAGGGTGTGCCCGGAGTCGGAGACGTCGTCGACGAGCAGCACCCGCAGGCCGGTTAGCGACGGCGCGTCGAGCATCGGTCCCGACAGGACCGGCACGGGGAGGCGCTCGTCGACGCCGGTGTAGAACTGCACGTTGATGCTGCCGCAGTTCTTGGTGCCCAGCGCATACGACATGGCGCCGGCGAGCAGCAGCCCGCCGCGGGCGATGGCGATCACGACATCCGGCTGGAAACCGCTCGACAGCACCGCCTTCGACAGCTGGCGGGACGCGTCCGCGAACACGTCCCAGCCCAGCACTTCCCGCTCAATTCCGGTCTTATCACGTGCAGCGTCGTCCGCGTCGAATCCCATTTCCCAATGGTAGGTCACGGCGCGGTCACGATGAGCTCAGGCCAGGTGCCGCTCCTCGTGGCCGTTATAGAGCGAGAGCGGCCGGATCAGGGCATTCGATGCGGTCTGCTCGATGATGTGCGCGGTCCACCCGGTCAGTCGCGCCGCGACGAAGATCGGCGTGAAAGTGAGGGTGTCGAATCCCATCAGGTTGTACGCCGGTCCCGACGGGTAGTCCAGGTTGGGCAGGATGCCGGTGCGCGTCGTCATCCCCGCCTCGAGGGATTCGTAGAGCTCCAGCAGGTCCGGCCGGTCATAATGCTCGACCAGGGTGACCAGCGCGGTGCGCATGGTCGGTACCCGCGAGTCCCCGTGCTTGTACACCCTGTGGCCGAAGCCCATCACCTTCCGCTTTGCGGCGAGGGTCTCATTCAGCCACGCCTCGGCGCGCTTCCCGGCGCCCAGGCCGAGCCCGATTTCGTCGAAAATGTGCATCACGGCCTCGTTCGCCCCGCCGTGCAGCGCGCCCTTGAGAGCCCCGATCGCTCCGGTGACCGCGGAGTGCAGGTCGGACAGGGTCGAGGTGATCACGCGGGCGGTGAACGTCGACGCGTTGAAGGAGTGCTCCGCATACATGATCATGGACACATCGAACGCGTTCACGACCACGAGTTCGGGCACCTCGCCGAACGTCATGAACAGGAAGTTGGCCGAGTAGCCGAGGTCGCTGCGCGGTTCGATCAGCTCGAGGCCGTGGCGGCGGCGCTGGTCGTAGGCCACGATCGCCGGCATCTGGGCCCAGAGCCGCAGGCCCTTGGCACGGTTGGCCGCCGGCGACGCGTCGGCCGCATCGGGGTCGTTCGCGCCGATCAGGCTGACCGCCGTGCGCACGACGTCCATCGGGTGCGCCGTCATCGGCAGCTCGTCGATGACGCGCTTCACCGCAGGATTCAGGTGCCGGAGGGAGCGTTCCTGCTCCTCGAATTCGCCCAGCTCGACGTCGGTCGGCAACTCGCCGTGCCAGAGCAGGTAGGCCACCTCCTCGAAGCTCTTCTGTGCCGCGAGTTCCTGCACCGGGTAGCCCCGGTACAGCAGCGAGTTCGATTCGGGGTTGACCTTGGACACCTGCGTATGGTCGACCACGACGCCGGCGAGGCCCTTGTAAATGGTCGGTTCGTTCTGACTCATGTCGCTCCCTTGCGTTGAGACTGGATCTGCATGCGGGGCCGGGCTGCTACGAGGCAACATCCGGGTTGAGGGTGAAGTTGAAGACGCCGGAATCGAAGTGGCTGTACGACTCGTAGTCGAGCAGCTCGTAGAGCCTCGCCCGGTGCTGCATCTCCGGCAGCAAGCCGGTCAGTGAGCCCTGCGCCTCGATGGTGTCGAGGCCGCGTTCGGCCGCCCCCATCGCGAGGCGCAGCAGGGACACCGGGAAGATGACGATGTTCATGCCGACATCCGCCAGCTGCTGGGTCGTGTAGAGCTCGCCCTTGCCGAACTCGGTCATGTTCGCCAGCACCGGCACGTCCACGGCGGCGCGGATGGCCGCGAACTCGGCCAGGGATGCCATCGCCTCCGGAAAGATCGCGTCGGCCCCGGCGTCGACGAGCTTCTTCGCCCGGTCGACCGCGGCAGCCAGGCCGTCGACGGCACGGATGTCCGTGCGCGCCATGATCAGGAAGTTCGGGTCGCGCCGGGCGTCGACGGCCGCCCGGATGCGCTTGGCCGCCGTGTCGTCGTCGACGACCTGCTTGCCGTCGAGGTGACCGCAGCGTTTCGGATTGACCTGGTCCTCGATGTGCATGCCGGCCAGGCCGGCATCCTCGAGCGTCTGGATCGTGCGTGCCACGTTCATCGGCTCGCCGAAGCCGGTGTCGGCGTCCACGATCGTGGGCAGGTCGCTCATCCGGGCGATCTGCTGGCTCCGTCCGGCCACCTCGGTGAGAGTGGTCAGGCCGATGTCGGGCAGACCCAGGTCGGCCGAGAGCACCGCGCCGGAGATGTACACCCCTTCGAAGCCCTTGGCCGCGATCAGTCGGGCCGAGAGCGGGTTGAACGCACCGGGGAAGCGCAGCAGCCGGCCGCTCGCCAGGTCCTCGCGGAACGCGGCCCGCTTGGCGGCCGGGCTGACTTTCGAGTACAACATCAGAAGATTCCGTTCGGGGTGGGAAGTGAGGCGAGCAACCCGTTACGGGCCACGATGGTGAGCTGGCCGAGCTCCCCGGCGCCAAGCCGCGGCAGGCGTTCGGCCGCGGCGAGGAAGCGCACGATCTCGCCCTCCTCGACCACGTCGGCCGCGAGGGTGCGGAACTTGTGCACGTATTCGGCCCGCCCGAACGGCTTCGCGCCGAGCGGATGGGCGTCGGCGACGGCGATCTCGTCAACGACCCGGCTGCCGTCGGTGAGCTCGATCTCGACTCGACCGCCGAAGGCCTTCTCGGCCGGGTCGAGCGAGTGGTACCGGCGGGTCCACTCGCTGTCTTCCGTGGTGGTCACCTTGTTCCAGAGGGCGATCGTGTCGGCCCGGCCGGCGCGTTCGGGCCGGTAGGAATCCACGTGGTGCCAGCTGCCGTCTTGCAGGGCGACCGTGAAGATGTACGGGATGGAGTGGTCGAGGGTCTCCCGGCTGGCCGTGGGGTCGTACTTCTGCGGGTCGTTCGCGCCCGAGCCGATCACGTAGTGGGTGTGGTGGCTGGTGTGGATGACGACGGATACGACGTTTGCCGGATCGGACAGGGCCGGGTGCTCCCGGTGCAGCTTCCGGGCCAGGTCGATCCACGCCTGCGCCTGATACTCCGCCGAGTGTTCCTTCGTGTAGCTGTCCAGGATGGCGCGCTTGGCTTCACCATTCGACGGCAGCGACACCTCGTAGGCGGCATCCGGCCCGTCGAGCAGCCAGGCGATCACGCCGTCTTCACCCTCGTAGATCGGGGTGGGGCTGGTTTCGCCGCGCATCGCGCGGTCGACCGCCTCCACCGCCATCTTGCCGGCGAAGGCCGGGGCGTGTGCCTTCCAGCTGGAGATCTCGCCCTTCCTGGACTGCCGGGTGGCCGTCGTGGTGTGCAGCGCCTGCCCCACCGCCTGGAAGATGGTCTCGGGGTCGAGCCCGAGCAGGGTGCCGATGCCGGCGGCCGCCGACGGGCCGAGGTGGGCCACGTGGTCGATCTTGTGCGCGTGCAGGCTGATGCCCTTGACCAGGTCGATCTGGATCTCGTAGCCCGTGGCGATGCCGCGCACGAGGTCGCGACCGGTCAATCCGCGGGCGGTGGCGAGGTGCTGGGCGACCGCGACGACCGGCGGGATGTTGTCGCCGGGGTGTGAGTACTCGGCGGCGAGGAACGTGTCGTGGTAGTCGAGCTCACGCACGGCGACCCCGTTGGCCCAGGCCGCCCACTCAGGTGACACCCGGCGGGAGCGCTGCTCACCGAACACGGTCGCCCCGAGGCCGTTGAACGAACGCGGGTGCGCCAGCGCCTGCGAGCGGGCCGACACCACCGGGCGCCGGGTCAGCGACGCCGCGGCGACGGCGGCGTTGTCGATCACCCGGTTGACGATCATCTCGGTCACCTCGTCGCTCACCCCGACCGGGTCGGCAGCGACCTCGGCGATCTTCCAGGCCAGCTGGTCGGTGCGGGCAAGGTTCTCGTCGCTGCGATGAACACGAACGTGGTGGAGCTGCACGGTGGATCCCTTCGATTGGTTCGATTGGTTCGATTGGTTCGAATAGTGCGGTCAGCGCGGTGGAGGCGATGGGTCGGCCGGAACGGCCGACGATCCCCGGAGGGTCGCGAGAACGCTGGTGAGGCTCTGGTGGAGGTGCACGTGCGTGGCGTGGGCGGCCAGCGACGAGTCGCCAGCCAGAACGGCGTCCACGATGAGCAGGTGCTCGGCGGCGGCGCTTCGGAGCCGGTCCGGGTTGTCCCGGGCCAGGCGACGGATGCGGGCGAGGTGCGTGCGCACCCCGGCGAGCGCACCCACGAGGAAGGGGTTCGCCACGGCCACGTCGAGGGCCAGGTCGAACTCGTCGATCAGCTCGTAGTAGCGCCGTAGTCCCGCCTTGCCGTGCCGGAGCAGCTCCGGGGCCGCAAGGAACTGCGTGCGGAGAGCCTCGAAGACCGCCGGGTCGCGGCGCTCGGCGGCGATCCGGGCGGCGTGTTCCTCCAACGCCCGTCGCACCTCGTAGAGTTCCCCGATTCTGTCCACGCTCATCTCGGTGACCATGAACCCACGGCCGGTGCGGCCGGCCACCAGACCGTCGGCGATCAGCCGGGCGATCGCCGCGCGCAGAGGGGTGCGCGACACCCCGATCCGGGCGGCTTGCTCCACCTCGAGCAGCCCCGTGCCGGGCGCCAGGAGGCCGTCGAGAATCTCGCCGCGCAGCTGCCGGTAGGCGCGTTCACTTGCGCGAACCGGAGCCGTGGTCCCCGTCGTTGGGGTTTCTGTATACACAAATCACATGTTATTCCCTTATTGCGGGTTATGTGCCAGACTTCACGAATTCTATGTATACATAGGAACTTCAACGGAGAGGTTCGAATGTCAGGGAAAGCTTCGGCGGGGTATCACGACCTGTGGCAGAGAAGCATCGATGACGGCACGCGTTCGGCGTTCTGGCTGCAGGCAGCCCGGGCAATCGACTGGACCGTTCCGCCGACGGTGGCTCTGGAGGAACGCTTCCCCGGCGCCTGGCGCTGGTTCCCGGACGGCGAACTCAACACCAGCTACAACGCGCTCGACCGCCACGTGCTTGCCGGCCGCGGCGAACAGACAGCCGTCATCTACGACTCGGCGATGTCCGGCACCCGGGTGCGCCTGAGCTACCGCGAACTTCTGGGACGCGTCGAGCGCTTCGCCGGGGTGCTCCGCGCCAGCGGCGTCGGCCAGGGTGACCGGGTGATCGTCTACCTGCCGATGATCCCGGAAGCCATCGTCGCCATGCTGGCGTGTGCCCGCATCGGCGCCATCCACTCCGTCGTCTTCGGCGGCTTCGCAGCCAGCGAGCTCGCCGTGCGGATCGACGATGCGCGACCGACCGTGATCGTGACCGCCTCCGGCGGCCTCGAACCGGGCCGGGCGGTCGAATACCTGCCTCTGGTCGAACGCGCCCTCGCTCGCAGCAAGGGCTCGGTGCACACCGTCATCGTGCGCGACCGGGAGATGGTCCCCGGCTGCGCCGCCGACTACGCCGGCACCAGCGATGTGGCCTGGCTGGACTGGGCCCACGAGGAGAACGAGGCCTCCCCGGCCGCGCCGATCAGCCTTCGCTCCGACGACCCGCTCTACATCCTGTACACCTCCGGAACGACCGGCAATCCGAAGGGGATCGTCCGCGACAACGGCGGCCACGCCGTGGCGCTGGCCTGGTCGATGGCCAACATCTACAACGTCAAGCCCGGCGACGTCTTCTGGGCGGCCTCTGACGTCGGCTGGGTGGTCGGCCACTCCTACATCGTCTATGCCCCGCTGCTGGTCGGCGCCACCACGGTCATCTATGAGGGCAAACCGGTCGGCACCCCGGATGCCGGGGCGTTCTGGCGCGTGGTGGAGGACTACCAGGTGTCAGTCCTGTTCACGGCGCCCACGGCCATCCGTGCCATCCGCCGCGTCGACCCTGACCTGGTCGAACTGGCGGGGCACGACATCCAGAGCCTGCACGGGCTGTTCCTGGCCGGCGAACGCCTCGACCCGGAGACATACCACTGGGCCAATGACGGGCTGCACTGCCCGGTGGTCGATCACTGGTGGCAGACCGAGACCGGCTGGGCGATCTGCGCGAACCCGCGGGGCATCGCCGACATCCCGACGAAACCGGGCTCGGCCACGTTCCCGGTGCCCGGCTACGACATCGCCATCCTCGATTCCCAGGGCAAGCCGGTCACGAAGGCCGGCAAGGACGGCAACATCGCCATCCGCCTCCCGCTGCCGCCCGGCGCCCTGCTCGGGATCTGGGGCAGCGAAGACCGCTTCGAAAGCTCCTACCTGTCGGCTTTCCCCGGCTTCTACGCCACCGGAGATTCCGGCCACTTCGACGAGGACGGCTACCTCTATGTGATGGGCCGCACCGACGACGTGATCAACGTTGCCGGGCACCGACTGTCCACCGGCTCGCTCGAGGAGGTGCTCACCCTGCACCCTGCGGTCGCCGAGTGCGCGGTGCTCGGCGTGCGCGACCCTCTCAAGGGGCAGCGCGCGGCCGGCTTCGTCACGCTCAAGTCCGGGGCCACGATCGACCACGACACTCTCGGCGCAGAGCTCATCGCGCTGGTGCGGGAGCATGTCGGGCCGGTGGCCGCGTTCCGAGACGTGACCATCCTGGACAGGCTGCCGAAGACCCGGTCGGGGAAGATTCTCCGCAAGACCATCCGGCAGATCGTCGATGGCGAGGCCTACACCGTACCGCCGACGATCGAGGATCCCACGGTTCTCGACGCCCTCAAGCAGGCCGTGCATGGAGTCGGCCCGAACGCCTGAAGCACCAGTCGACCCCCACAGATCACCCCAGCACCATCCCACACAGTCACATCCCTTCACCGGAGCAAAGGAGCCCGCATGGCGGAATCACTGAAAGACAAACTCCCGGACGGAGTAAAACCGTCCACCATCGACTACATCGCGTATGAGAAGACGCCGAAGTTCATCCAGCTGAAGAAGCAGCGCCGCGGGTTCGTGCTGCCGCTGGCCGCCTTCTTCTTCATCTGGTACTTCGCCTTCGTGCTCGTCGCGGCCTACCTGCCCGACGTGATGGCAATCCCGGTCTTCGGCAAGTTCAACCTCGGACTGGTGCTCGGCCTCGGCCAGTTCGTCACCACCTTCGCCATCACCATGTGGTACGTGTCGTACTCGAACCGCCGTCTCGACCCCCTCGGGGCCGAGCTGCGTGCCGAGCTTGAGGAGATGGACAAGAAATGATCGCAACCAGCATTCTGCAGTCCCTGCCGGGCCGCCTGGCCCAAGCCGTCGAACCCGCGGAAAACAACCCCGTGCTGAACATCTCGATCTTCCTCGCTTTCGTGGCGGTCACCCTGATCGTCGTCATTCGCGCCGGGCGCAACAACAAGACCGCGGCCGACTACTACACCGGCGGCCGGTCCTTCACCGGCCCGCAGAACGGGTTCGCCATCGCCGGCGACTACCTCTCCGCGGCGTCGTTCCTCGGCATCGTCGGGGCGATCGCGGTCAGCGGTTACGACGGCTTCCTGTACTCGATCGGCTTCCTCGTGGCCTGGCTCGTCGCCCTGCTGCTGGTGGCCGAGCTCATGCGCAACACCGGCAAGTACACCATGGCGGATGTGCTCTCCTTCCGCCTGCGTCAGGGTCCCGTGCGCGTGGCCGCGGCGACGACCACCCTTGCCGTCTGCTTCTTCTACCTCCTCGCCCAGATGGCCGGAGCCGGCGGCCTCGTGTCGCTGCTCCTCGGCATCAACGACAAGGTCGGACAGTCCGTCGTGGTCACCGTGGTCGGCGGCCTGATGATCATGTACGTGCTCATCGGTGGCATGAAGGGCACCACCTGGGTGCAGATCATCAAGGCGTTCCTGCTCATCATCGGCGCATTCGCGATGACCGTCTGGGTGCTGGCCATCAACGGCTTCAACTTCTCGGCGCTTCTCGACTCGGCCATCGCCGCCTCGACGAGTGTGCCGGCCGACGCCATCCTGGTGCCCGGCCTGAAATACGGCGAGAACCCGCTCGACTTCGTCTCGCTCGCCATCGCCCTGGTGCTCGGCACCGCGGGCCTGCCGCACGTGTTGATGCGCTTCTACACGGTGCCCAGCGCCAAGGAAGCCCGTCGCTCGGTCGTCTGGGCGATCTGGCTGATCGGTGCGTTCTATCTGTTCACGCTGGTGCTCGGCTTCGGTGCCGCCGCGCTCGTCGGAGCAGATGTCATCCTCGCCGCTCCCGGCGGAGTGAACTCGGCCGCGCCGCTGCTCTCCCTCGCGCTCGGCGGACCGCTGCTGCTCGGCTTCATCTCGGCCATTGCGTTCGCCACGATCCTGGCCGTGGTGGCCGGGATCACGATCACCGCCGCGACCTCCTTCGCTCACGACATCTACATGAGCGTGATCAAGAAGGGCAAGGGTGACCCCGACGCCGAGGTCAAGGTCGCACGTCGTACCGTCGTCATCATCGGCATCCTCTCGATCGCCGGCGGCATCGGCGTGCAGGGGCAGAACATCGCCTTCCTGGTGGCCCTGGCCTTCGCCGTCGCGGCGAGCGCCAACCTGCCGACCATCCTGTACTCGCTCTTCTGGCGCGGCTTCACCACCCGCGGCGCCGTGTGGAGCATGTACGGCGGCCTTGCGGTCACCGTCGGTCTGATCATCTTCTCGCCGGTCTTCTCCGGCACGGAGACGTCGATGTTCGGTGCAGACGTCGACTTCGCCTGGTTCCCACTGAGCAACCCCGGCATCATCTCCATCCCAATCGGGTTCTTCCTGGGCTGGCTCGGCTCGGTCACCAGCACTCGCAAGGAAGACCCGCTGCTGGCCGCGGAAATGTCCGTGCGGTCCATGACCGGCTTCGGCGCCGAGAAGGCCTCCGAGCACTGATCGAAACCGTACGACCCGCGTGACCACTACTCCCCTCGGCTGCACCCCAGCCGGGGGGAGTAGTGTCGTTCCGCGGGCCGGAGGGCCAGACCATCCGCCTACGCCGAGCCTTTGACGCATGACTGGAGAAGATTCTCAATGAAAGCTGCACGTTTCCACGGCCAGAAAAACGTCCGCATTGAAAGCATCGAAGATCCGGAGACCCGCAGCGGCACAGTGAAGATCGCAGTCGCCTGGTGCGGCATCTGCGGCACCGACCTTCACGAGTATCTCGACGGCCCGATCTTCATCTCGGCGCCCGGCCACCCGCATCCGCTTTCGCATGAATCCCTCCCGGTCACCATGGGCCACGAGTTCGACCTCACCAGCGAGGGCTTCGACACCCTGATCAACCACAACGACACTGCTGTGAAGATCCTGGTCCACCCCTAGGCAGAACGCTTGAGTGCGTCAGTCTTTGGGTGCCAGCGGCCCCCGCGCGACTCGCGTGGGGGCCGCCTGCGCAACCGGCTTGATCACGATCAGGTCCAGATTGACGTGGGCCGGGCGTTCGACGCTCGACACGATCGTCTCGGCAATATCTTCGGCGGTGAGCGGATTCGGCACCCCGGCGTAGGCCGCGGCAGCCTTCTCCGCATCACCGTTGAAGCGCACCAGCCCGAATTCCTCGGTCTGCACCATCCCGGGGGCAACCTCGATCACCCGGATCGGCTCGCCATTCAATTCCAGGCGCAAGACTTCCATCAGGGCGTGCGCGGCGAACTTCGCCGCGTTATACCCTCCACCTCCGAGGTAGGCGACATGACCCGCAATGGACGTGACCGTGACGATGTCGGCGGCGCCGCCCTCCGCCCGGATCCCGGCCCGCAGCAAGGGCAGCACGGCGCTCGTGACCCGCTTGACCGCGAGCACGTTGATCTCGAACATCCAGGCCCAGTCCTCGATCTTCGATTCCTCGACGGTGTCCAGCCCCACTGCGCCGCCCGCGTTGTTGACCAGCGCGTGCACCGGCCCGGACGCCGCGAGATAGTCGCGCAGCGCGTCCACGTCGGCCTGCCGGGTGAGGTCGGCCGTGAAGACCTGCGCCCCGGTCTCCGCCTGCAGCGTCGCGAGGCGGTCGGCGCGGCGAGCCACCCCCACCACATCCCAGCCCCGCTGGCGGAACAGGCGCACGGTGGCGGCACCGATCCCCGAACTCGCACCGGTCACAACGACTCTTTTTGTACCCATGGTTCCATTCTGGTCGGAGAAGCAGCATGATGAGCCCACGCGCCGCCGGAATTCCGCACGTGCAGAAACGACGCGTGCCGCTCTGGGACAATGCGCGCTGGATCGCGATCGCCCTGGTTGTGCTCGGGCACGCCATCCTGAAACTCATCGCCGAGTCGGATGTCGCCTACGAGTACTATCTGTTCGTCTACGCCTTCCACGTTCCGCTGTTCGTCGCCGTCAGCGGGTACTTCGCCCGGTCGGGCCCGCTCGGCACCCGCCAGCTGCATCGTCTGGTCACCGACATCGTGCTCCCCTACGTGATCTTCGAGACGATCTGGACAGTCGTGCACTGGCTACTCGGCGGCGAATTCCGCCTGGACTACTCGTCCCCCTCCTGGACCCTGTGGTTCCTGATCGCCCTCCTGGCCTGGCGCCTCGCCCTGCCCTTCCTCGTGCTGCTGCGCCATCCGCTGCTGATCAGTGTGATCATCTCCGTCGGCGCCGGGTACTTCGCGTCGATCGACAGCACCTTCGCGCTGTCGCGCACGCTCGGGCTGCTGCCGTTCTTCGTCTTCGGCTGGCAGCTACGCCAGTGGAAGCTCACCGACCGCTGGCTGGGGCTGCACGCCACCGCGGTATGGCGCTGGCGGATCGGCGCGTTCACCCTGTTCACGGCACTGCTGGGCGTGATCGTGGCGAACATCGACGCCCTTCGTGAGGCGCAGGTGCGCCAGTTCCTGCTCTACGACGAGGCCTACCCGGCGTTCGGCTACGACCAGCTCTGGGCCGGCGTCATCCGTCTGGGTCTGCTGCTGCTCGCGTTCGCCCTCATCGTGGCATTCCTGGTGCTCATGCCCCGGCGACGGCTCTGGTTCACGCCCTACGGCGCGGCCACGATGTACATCTACCTGCTGCACAGTTTCGTGCTGTTTCTCCTGCGCGAGAGCGGGGTGCTCGGCGGACCCCAGCCGGGCTGGGTGCTGCCCGCGATGATCGGGTTCAGCGTGCTGATCTCCATCGCCCTCTCGCAGCGGATCGTGCGCAGGGTGTTCCACCCGCTGATCGAGCCGCGCGCCCGCTGGCTGTTCCGCAAGAAGGCGCGCACCGACACCGGCACTATCGTGCTTCCGCACCTCGACGCGCCTGCCGGCACGCTCGCCGCCGAGCCTCCCGCAGAGCCTCCCGCAGACGCACCGCCCGCAGACCCTGCCGTCGGCACACCGCGCGACACGCCGCGCTGACCGCTTCGTGACGCTGTGTTGCGGTGTCCGTTGCCAGCTCGACAACCCCCTGCCTAGAATCGCTGGCAGAGCGCTGGAAGGTCCACGCTCGTCGAGGATCACCCGGGAGATCACCTCATGAGCGACAACGCTGCAGACTGGAAGTTTGAAACCAAGCAGGTGCACTCCGGTGCCCAGCCCGACCCGACCACCAATGCCAGGGCCACCCCGATCTACCAGACCACGTCCTACGTGTTCGACAGCGCCCAGCACGCGCAGAACCTGTTCGCACTGGCCGAATTCGGCAACATCTACACCCGTATCATGAACCCGACCCAGGCCGTCGTCGAAGAGCGCGTCGCCGCCCTCGAAGGGGGCACCGCAGCCCTGCTCCTGGCCTCGGGCCAGGCCGCCTCCACGTTCGCGGTGCTGAACATCGCCCAGGCCGGCGACCACATCGTCTCGTCGAGTTCAATCTACGGCGGAACCTACAACCTGTTCAAGTACACGCTGGCCAAGCTGGGCATCGAGACGACCTTCGTCGAGAACCAGGACGACCCCGAGGAGTGGCGCCGGGCGCTGCGCCCCAACACCAAGCTCTTCTTCGCCGAGACCATCGGCAACCCCAAAATCAATGTGCTCGACATCCGTCTCGTGGCCGATGTGGCGCACGCCGGCGGGGTGCCGCTCATCGTCGACAGCACCATCGCCACCCCCTACCTGATCCGCCCGTTCGAGCACGGCGCGGACATCGTCGTCCACTCGGCGACCAAGTTCCTCGGTGGCCACGGTGCCGTCATCGGCGGCGTCATCGTCGACGGCGGCACGTTCGAATGGTCCAAGAACGTGGAGAAGTTCCCCGGCCTCACCGAGCCGGACCCGTCCTACCACGGCGTCAGTTACACGGGCGCGGTCGGCGACGGCATCGCCTACATCATCAAGGCGCGCGTGCAGCTGCTGCGCGACCTCGGATCCGCGATCGCCCCGGCGAGCGCCTGGCAGCTCATCCAGGGCATCGAGACTCTCAGCCTGCGCATCGAACGCCACGTGCAGAACGCCCAGGACATCGCGGAATGGCTCGAGAACCACCCCGACATCGCCTCGGTCAACTACGCCGGCCTGCCGTCGAGCCCCTGGTACGCCGCCGCCAACACCTACGCGCCCCGCGGTGTCGGCGCCGTGCTGTCCTTCGAGTTGAAGGGCGGAGTGGATGCCGGTCGCGCCCTCGTCGACAACCTTTCCCTGTTCAGCCACCTGGCCAACATCGGCGACGTGCGGTCGCTCGTCATCCACCCGGCCTCGACCACGCACGCGCAGCTCACCCCGGAGCAGCAGCTCACGGCCGGTGTGACGCCGGGCCTGGTACGCCTCTCCGTCGGCATCGAGAACATCGCCGATTTGAAGGCCGACCTCGAGACCGGCCTGGCGGCCGCCCGCGCGGTTGTGCAGGCATCCCGCGCCAACGCCTGACACGCCCCCAGCCGCTGCCAATCCGGATGGGTATCCCCCCAGGCGGGTGGGTAACCAATTCGACGGAGATTTTGCCCTCTACACCCGGTTTCGGCCCGTTTCAGGCCAAAATCGGCAAAATCTCCGTCGAATTCGTTCGGGTGGCGAGCTGATTCGGCTCCGCCGAGTGCGAACGGAGTGGAAACCCAGTGCAACCCGAGTGAAAACCGGGTGCGGCCCGAGTGCCGGCCGGGTACTCCGCGGCGACGGCCGGGCGCGCGGTGCGCTCACCAGACGGTGCGGTGACAATAAGCCGGAAGGGCTGTTCACCCGGCAGAATAGGGAGCCTATGGACTGGCAATATTCGGCAGACACCGTCCCGTCGAGCTTCGTGACCGAAGCCCAGGCGCGGTCGCTGCTCGGCAAACCCCCGGCGACGGGTGCGTGGCGCGACGGCGACCCCGTGGGGAACCGTCGTTTCCTCGACGTCGGTGCGCTGCACTTTGAGGGGGGCAGCAGCCTCGGCGCCGTGCGGATCGCCTACGAGACTTGGGGCGAACTGTCCCCGAGCGGCGACAACGCCGTGCTCATACTGCACGCCCTCACCGGCGACAGCCACCTGGTCGGCCCGGCCGGCCACGGCCACCCGACCGCGGGCTGGTGGAGCAGGATCGTCGGCCCCGGCCTGGCCATCGACACCGACCGCTGGTTCGTGGTTGCCCCGAACATGATCGGTGGCTGCCAGGGCAGCACCGGTCCGGCCTCCCTCGCCCCGGACGGCTCCGAATGGGGCACCCGCTTTCCCTACCTCACCATTCGCGATCAGGTCGCCGCGCAGGTCGCCTTCTCAGACCATCTCGGCATCGACCGTTGGGCCGCCGTCGTCGGCGGCTCGATGGGCGGGATGCACGCGCTCGAGTGGGCCATCGAGCATCCGTCCCGGGTCGCCCGCCTGGCAATCCTCGCGGCACCGCCGGTGACGACCGCCGACCAGATCGCGCTGAATTCGGTGCAGATCGAAGCCATCCGCAGCGACCCGCTCTTCCGCTTCGGCGACTACTACGACGCCGCGGACGGCGACGGCCCGACCCGCGGCCTCGCCCTGGCCCGGCGGATGGCGCTGCTGAACTACCGCAGCTCCGAGGAGCTCAACCTGCGCTTCGAGCGCGGCTGGCAAAGCGAGATCAGTCCGCTCGGCGCGGGCGGCCGGTTCGCCGTCGAGTCCTACCTCGATTTCCACGGCAACAAGTTCACCCGGCGGTTCGACGCGAACAGCTACATCGTGCTGGTCGAGGCCATGAACTCGCACGACATCGGCCGCGGCCGCGGCGGTGTCGCATCCGCCCTCTCCCGCATCGATGCGCTCAGCGTCGTCGTCGGCATCGACAGTGACCGCCTCTTCCCCCTCGAGGGCCAACAGGTCATCGCCGCCCATCTGCAGGGCAACATCGACGACACGGATGCCGTCACGCTCCACTCCGGCTTCGGCCACGACGGTTTTTTGATCGAGAACGAGGCCATCGGCGCGCAACTTCTGCGCGTTCTGAGCCGTCCCGCTCCCTCGCATCGAGCTTGACGCGGTCCCGGATCAAGACGACGTCGACCGGCAGGCCACGGAACGCGACACCCTCGTGAACCGAGTCGTGCCCGTGAATGAGACGTACCCTGACTCGAGACGTACCCGATGAGAGGACACGCGCCATGAAACCCGGTTCCGTCATCATGTTGATCTTTGGCGCGATCCTCTCCCTGCTCGGCTTCTCGCTGGCCCTGGCCGGGGCGATGACCGCCGTGGTCAACGCGCAGGGCGAGGACGGCTACATCACCAGCCCCGCCCGCTCGTTCTCGGTACAGTCGTTCGCGCTCACCTCGCCCCGGATCGGCTCGATCGAGCTCAAGGACGTCCCGGCGGACATCGGCACTCTCCGACTCCGCGCGCTCTCCACCTCCACAGCGGACGTCTTCATCGGCGTCGCGTCTCAGGCCGACGTCGACCGCTACCTGGCCGGAGTGAATAGCACCGAGCTGCGTGACCTGAACATCAATCCCTTCCGTGCGGTGTACCGCGACATTCCGGGCAGCCGCGCTCCCGAAGCCCCCGGCGCCCAGGACTTCTGGGTGTCCTCCGCCGAGGGTCCCGGCACTCAGGAGATCGACTGGGATCTGACGAGCGGCAGCTGGGCGGTCGTCGTCATGAACGAGGATGCCAGTTCCGGCGTCTCAGTCGCCCTGCAGGCCGGCATTCGCCTCGGGTTCCTCGCCCCGCTGGCGGTGGGGCTGCTTCTGGTCGGCCTGTTCATCCTTCTCATCGGCCTGATGCTGACCGTGTTCGGGGCAATCGGCCTGGGCCGCGGCACACTGCCCGCAACCAGGCCCGGCGCCACGCCCGACACACCGCTCGGAGCAGCAACTTTCGTCGGAGCAGGCCCACCCGGGGCGACCGCGGTCCCTGCCCATCCCGGTGGACGGACGTTTCCCGCCCGGTTGACCGGAACCCTCGACGAGGGGCTGTCCCGCTGGTTGTGGTTGGTGAAGTGGATCCTGATCTTCCCGCACGTGGTGGTGCTGCTGTTCCTCTGGTTCGGGTTTGTCGTCACCACCATCGTCGCCGGGTTCGCCATCCTGTTCACCGGTCGATACCCGACGGCCCTCTTCCAGTTCAACGTCGGGGTGCTGCGCTGGAGCTGGCGGGTGTCCTTCTACGCCTACTCGGCGCTCGGCACCGACCGGTACCCCCCCTTCAGCCTGGCGTCGTCGGCCGACTATCCCGCCGATCTGCAGGTCGATTACCCGGAGCGCCTCTCGCACGGGCTCGTTCTGGTCAAATGGTGGCTATTGGCGATTCCGCACCTGCTGATCGTGGCGGCCTTGACCGGAAGTGCGACGATCTGGCGGAACGACGAGGGCGACTCGGTCTCGAACACCGTCCCGTCCCTGATCGGGGTCCTGGTGCTGATCGCCGCGGTCATCCTCCTCTTCACCGGCCGGTACCGGCGCAGCCTGTTCGATCTGATCCTCGGCATCGACCGCTGGATCTTCCGGGTAGCCGTCTACACCGCCCTGTTCCGCGACGAGTACCCGCCGTTCCGCCTCGACCAGGGCGGCGCCGACACCCCGGAGGCCGCGGTCACACGAGCACCGATCACACCCGCCGCACCTGCCGGCGGAGCGGCATCGAGCACGCCCTGAGTCGCCGGTCACGCCCGTTGGTAACGCCGTCGGTCGCGCGGACGCCGACGGATGCCACGGAGCGCGCGGGGGAACGGACACCGGGCCGGTAGGGTTCTGTATAGAGGGCAAATGGGGTGAGAGCGCCGCTATGCAACGAATCTACAAGGAACGTGACCGTCTGCTCCGCAGAGCGGCTCGCCTGTGCGGATTGGCCGGCTCGGCCGCCGCGCTCCTCGCGATGCTTGTCCCGGGCGGCTTGACCGTGAGCACCCTGGCCCGGAGCCTGCCACTGCTGCTGCTGCTGGTGGCCGGCCAGTACCTGCTCGGCCGGTCCGGCCGGATGCGCTGGGTCGCTCTGATCCTGGTCTCCGGCATCGCCGTGATCCTGCTCGTGGGCTGGTCGGGCCAGCGTGCCACCGGCCTGAACCTCGTCGAGCAGGCCATCATCGGCGGCATCGCCGCCGGAGCCCTGAGCTGCGTCGCCCTCGTGCTCGTTGTCAGCGCCGCCCGCCTGCTGGTGCTGTCCCTGGCATTCGGTGCGACCGTTGCCAGCGTGCTCGCCGCCACCCGCGCCTCGTCCGACGCCACCGTGCCCCTCCTGCTCACCTTCAGCGTCTGGCTTGCCATCGCCCTGGTGGCCTGGTGGCTGGCCCAGAGCGTGCCGCGCGTCATGGCGCGCATCGCCTTCATCGGCCGCGCCCACCTCGCCGAGCGCCATGCCAGCGAGCTCGAAGCCCAACGCCGGCAGGATGCCCGGCTGCTGCACGACACCGTGCTAGCCACCCTCACCCTCCTCGCGCACTCCGGCGTCGGCGTCAGCCCGGCCGCACTGCGCCAACAGGCCGGCGACGACGCCCGGTTGCTGCGGCAGCTACGGCTCGGCGGCCTCCCCACCCCGCGCCGCTCCGGGGTCTACACGCTCGAGCCAGCCACCGAGTCAATGCTCGGAAGCACCCTCGAATCGGTCAAGCAGCGGTTCGGGCGGATGGGACTCGATGTGGACTGGCACGGCAGCGGACAGGTTCTTCTGCCCAGCGACGTGCTCGACTCCTTCCTCCTCGCCCTCGGCGAGTGCCTCGAGAACGTGCGACGTCACGCCGGCGTCGCCCGCGCCGACGTGACGATCACTGATGACGACACAACCGTGCGCGCCATGGTCACCGACGCAGGGGTCGGCTTCGACCTCAGCGGCGTTAGCGCCGAACGCCTCGGTTTCGCCGAATCGGTCGTGGCCCGCCTGCGCGACGTGGGCGGCAACGCCCGCCTCTTCTCCTCCCCCGGCTCCGGCACCACGGTCGTGCTCGAGGTGCCCAAGTGACCGTCCCCGGCATCGTCGACGCCCGCCGCCGTGACGCGCGCCGCGCTGCGGCGGCGGGCGGGTCCGACCAGCCGAGCAATCAGGACCGCCAGGAACGCCGGGCTTACCGGCGCAGTTTCCGACGCCCCGAACGCACCGAGCAGACCACGCGCGCCAACCAGAGCGGCCTGGGTGGCCGCCACCTCGGCATCGGCCTGACGTTCAGCGGCGGCTTCATCACCCTGTTCCTGTTCGGGCAGTTCGCCGTGCAGTGGTCCGAATATCCCGACCCGACGCCCAGCCTCATCGCGTGGGGTCTCCTGATGGCGAGCACGGTCCTGGCACTGATCACGGTGCAGCGCCTTTCGGCTCGGATGCCGGACTGGCTGTTCGCCGCGGCCATCGCCGCCGGCGCCGCCGTGGTGGCGCTCGACCTGATCGGGTCGTGGGGCGAAACCGACTCCGGCGTCTACCCGACCGCCGCCGCCGCCGTCGGCACCCTGCTCATCTCCCTGGCCACCGTACGCCGCGGGCACGACCTCGTCTCGGCCGCGATGGCGCTCGGCCTGCTTCTCTTCCTCGGGGCGCTCACCGAGGAGCGCGCCGATCCGCTCACCTTCGCCCCCGACCTCCTTGCGATCAGCCTCGCCATCCTGCCTCCGCTGCTCGGCGTCGCCACGGTGCGGGGATTCCGCCGGATGGCCCAGCGTGAGCTCGACCTGGTGCTGGTGCAGAGCACCATCTCCCAGCCGCAGTTCGCGGTGGGGATGTTCGCCTCCGAGGAACTCGCCCGTATCGACCTCGACGCGGAGACTCTGCTCGACGACGTCGCGAAGGGTCGCACGGCGCTGCCGCTGAGTTCCGAGAAGTCGACGACGGCGGCAGACCTCGCCACGCAACTGCGGCTGCACCTGATCCGGGGCCGCCGGGAGACCTGGCTGCACCACGCGATCACCGAGTCCGAGTTCCTGGGACCGTCCGTCGGCCTGCACGACCCGGCGGGGCTGGCCGGCATGCTCAACCCCGACCAGCGCGATGCCCTTCTGCGCACGATCTGGCTGCTGATCAGCGACACAACCCGCGACGAGGCATCCGTTTCGCTCTCTCTCGGTCCGATCCGACCCACGCACGGCGTCTCCGCTCGCCAGAAGTTACGATTTCCGATCGAATTGACCACGACGGGTGTGCCACGACGTCGAGTGGACCCCGAGACGTGGCAAGCTATCCGAATAGTCGGCCCTCACGTCGATTCCAGCCGGGACGGAAGTCTGCATCTGGAAATCGAATGCAGTATCGACAATCCCGCGGATGCTTAGGGTCCGTGGAACTACGCTGTTGAGCTTCTCATTCGGGGCCAGAAGCACAAGGAGACAGAAGTGACGAACACGACCACGTTGAGCACTGAGGCGCCGAGCAAGGACAACCCCATCCGGTTGGCCCTCGTCGACGACCACCGCATGCTGTTGGGGGCCCTCACCGAGTGGATCCGGGGGGCCGCGGACGACATCAACATGGTCGCCGCCGTCACCACCTGGCCCGAGCTGCTCACCCACCCCGAATTTCCCGTCGACGTCGTGCTCCTCGACCTCGACCTCAAAGACAACATCCCGGTCTCACTGAAGATCTCGACGCTCAAGACGGCCGGCGTGAAGACGGTGTTGATGAGCACCTATTCCGAGGCCGGGCTCGTGCGCGAGGCGCTGGCTGCCGGTGCGCTCGGCTACCTGGTGAAGAGCGAAGAGGCAACGATGATCGTCGAGGCGATCCGCTCCGCCTATGACGGCGACTCCTTCATCTCGGCCGAACTGGACGAGGCCCTCAACAACGGCGCGAACGGCGGTTCTCCCCGCCTCAGCGCGCAGGAGCGCCGGGTGATGGCCCTCTACGGCGCGGGCGAGCCGGTCAAGGCCGTCGCGCACCAGCTCGGCATCTCCGAGGAGACCGCCAAGAGTTACCTCAAGCGCATCCGGGAGAAGTACCGCCTCGCGGGCTTCGACGTGGGAACCAAGGTCGCCCTGCGCAAGCGCGCCATCCACGACGGCATCCTGCTCCAGGGCGACTGACTTCGGCGCTGCCGAACGGCCCGGCTGCCGAACGGCCCGGCTGCCTCGCGCCGACCGCGCCGGCCACGCGGATCGCCTGGGTGCCGTCCGGGAGCTCCACACCGTTCCCGCGCCGGGTGCGGTCCAGGAGGAACGTCCCCACGGTGAGCAACAGGGCAAAGAAGCTTTGGCCCAGGCCGATCCAGACCGGGGCGACGTAGCCGAAGTTGCCCGCGATGGCGAGGCCGTGAGCAGGTCTGCCTCCAGAGTACGGGGCCGGTGGCCCGAACGAATTCGACGGAGATATTGCTCTAAACAGTGCGTTTGGGCTCAAAAGCGAGGGTTTGACCCAGAATCTCCGTCGAATTGATTAGACGCCCGGTACGGCGTTCCGCCGGGGTCAAACAGCGCCCCGCGGTATGGTCGGCTCTGACTCCCGGAGAGCGATGCAACCAGATGGGATTCACCTGGCTACGCGGCCGGTGTGGCGGCCGTCGATGCTGCGGCCTCGGCCAGCGCCGCCTCGAGGCGCTCGACCTTCCCGGTCAGCTCCCCGGTGCGGCGGCCCCGGATGTCGGCCTTGAGCACCAGGGACACCCGCGGCCCCCAGGCTCCGACGGCTTCAGTGGCGGCCTTGACCACCGCGAAGACCTCGTCCCAGTCGCCCTCGATGGTGGTGAACATCGAATCGGTGTGGTTGGGCAGCCCGGATGCGCGCACGATGCGCACGGCCGCGGCGACCGCGTCGTGCACGGACCCTTCGTCATCGTGGGAGCCGGACGGGGCGACGGAAAATGCAACCAGCATGGGGTTACTCCTTCTGATAGGGGGTGGGTGGGAACAGGATCTGCCACACGGCCCAGCCGAGCAGCACGACCTCCAGCACGTTGCGCACGGTCAGCACCAGCACCAGAGCCGGGTCTGCCACGAGCAAGAGGTCGTAGAAGTGCGGGTAGACGAGTTGGGTCAGGGCCGCGATGACAAGCCCGAGCACGGCCGGGAGCCGCCAGGCACGCCCCCGCACCAGCAGCCCGAAAATGATGGGCGCGGCCAGCCAGGTCGTGAACTGCGGCGAGCCGACCTTGTTGACGACGATCAGGGTCAGCACCAGGGCCAGCGCCAGCGGCGGGAACAGGCCGGCCGGTTCGGCGCCTGCACGCATCCGCTGGCAGGCCAGGAGCACCACGGCCAGCCCGCAGAGGGCGAGCAGGGGGGTCATCGCCACGATGGCGACGTTCGTGCCGGTGCCGATGATCTGGAAGGTGAGGATCTGCCGGTCGTAGTAGAGGTAACTGCCCGGCAGACCCAGCGCGGCCGGCCACATCCAGAGGCCGGCGACCGGGGACTCGATCTGGATGCCGCGGTTCGTCTGCTCGCCGACGAAGCTGAGCACGTTCCGCCCGCTGCCGAGCCCGAGCGCCACCAGCACGATGCCCAGGCTCGTGCCGGCCGCGGCGACGAGCACCCGCCAGCGGTCCTTCGAGACGACGAATAGCGCGATCACCAGGGCCACCGGCCAGATCTTCACCCAGGTGACCAGAGTCAGCAGCACGGTGCCCCAGACCGGCCGGGCGCCGACGAACAGCAGTGCGGCGATCGCCAGCGGCACGGTGACCGCATCGATCCGGGCGAGGGCGACGGGCCCGAGCAGCAGCAGGAAACCCAGCCACCAGGCCGCCGCGGCCAGGGCACGCCGGTTGCGGCCCCGCCCGAGCAGCAGCGCGAAGGTCCCGGCGTTCAGCAGGGTCACGAGCCCGAGCCAGCCGGCGGCGTAGAGGTCGGGGCCGAACGCGAGCGGCGCCAGGATGGGCAGGAGGGCCAGCAGCGGGTAGACGAAGCCGGTGGTGATGCCCACGACGTCGGCACCGGATGCCGCGTCGGTCGCCCAGCCGAGGTAGACGACCTCCACATCGCCCAGCGGCCAGCCGGGGGACGCGAAACAGAGCCACCAGAGCACGCCGTGCACCAGTGCGAAGCCGGCCCAGAGCAGCGTTCGCGATGTCGGCACGCCGGCTCCGGCGGCCAGGTGTTCTGCGACGGATTGGGGCACGCTCCACCTTCGCACACCCCCACGGCTCCGCCGCCGCACCGGGACAGTCAGCGCGGGGCCCAGCGCGGCGGTCAACGCGAGCCGAGCAGGTCCGCGATCGTGGCCGGCACCGCGCCGGCGATGTCGAGCGCGGTGATCGGACCTCCGTTGGACGCCCGGGCCGCTGCCCGGGCGTGCACCAGGGCGGCCGTCGCCGCGAGATGGGCCGGCGCGGCGGCATCCGTCTGGATCGCCCGTGAATGCGTGGCCAGGAGGGCGCCGAGGATGCCGCCGAGCACGTCCCCGGATCCGGCCGTCGCCAGCCAGGAGGGCGCCTTCGACACCGTCAGCCGGGTGCCGTCGGGCGCCGCGATCCAGGTGACGCTTCCCTTGAGCAGCACCGTGACGCCCAGGCCGGACGCGGCGCGCACGGCCCACTCTCCCGGCGCAGCGGCCACCTCGGAGCCGGCCACCGACTCGCCCTGCGGGGAGAGCAGGCGGGTAAGCAGCCGGGCGAGTTCGCGGTAGTGCGGGGTGATCACGACGGGCCCGGTCGCCCGGCCGACCAGGTCGAGGGCCCCAGCATCGCACACCGTGGGCAGCCCCTCGGCCAGGGCGCCGAGCAGCGCGGCCTCGGTCACCCGGTCGCGCGCGGCGGCGTCCTGGCCCGAGCCGAGCAGCCAGGCCTGCACCTGCCCGGGGGCGGTGACGGCCTCCGGGCGTCGCTGCAGCACCAGGTCGCACGCCCGTCTCGGGCCGAGGTAGCGCACCATCCCGACCCCGGTGCGGAGGGCCGCCTCGACTCCGAGCACCGCGGCCCCGGGGTACTCGTCGGAGCCCGTGCGCACGCCCAGCACGCCGCGGCGGTACTTGTCGTCGTCCGCCCGGGGAACCGCGATCCGCTCGCGCGCCCGTGCGTCGTCCCATTCCAGCCATCCCCGTGGTTCGCTCATGCACTCACGATAGGTTGTTTTGAGTGCGTCGGGCCGGCCGCTTCGCCCGCCCACTCGACCCTTGGGGGAAATCCGTGGCTGTTACCGCCCTGTTCGAACCGTTCACCGTGCGCGACGTCACCCTGCGCAACCGCATCTGGGCGGCGCCGATGTGCCAATACGCGGTGCGGGAGAAAGACGGCGTCCCGCGGGACTGGCACCTCGTTCACCTGGGCGCGCTGGCCGCGGGCGGCGCCGGCCTGATCCTGGTCGAGGCAACCGCGATCAGCCCGGAGGGCCGCATCTCCTACGCCGACACCGGCCTTTGGAACGCGGAACAGACCGCCGCCTGGGCACCGATCGTGGCCTTCCTTCATGCGCAGGGCGCGAAGGCCGGCATCCAGCTTTCCCACGCGGGGCGCAAGGCTTCCGTCTGGCCGGCCTGGGGCGGAGACCGGCACGGCACTATGGCGACGGATGACGGCGGCTGGCCGACCGTGTCGGCCTCGGCCGTGCCGTTCCCCGGCTACGCACCGCCCGTGGCCCTGGATGCCGCGGGCATCCAGGGAATCGTTGACGGGTTCGCGTCCGCCGCGCTCCGGGCGGTGGAGGCCGGGTTCGACGTCGTGGAGCTGCACGCGGCGCACGGCTACCTGCTGCACCAGTTCCTGTCCCCGCTGAGCAACCGGCGCACCGACGGGTTCGGCGGCGGGCTGCCGAACCGGGCCCGCCTGCTGCTTCAGGTCGTGGCCGCCGTGCGCGCGGCCATCGGCGAGGAGCGCGCCCTGTTCGTGCGGTTCTCCGCCACCGATTACACCCCGGGCGGCTGGACCGAAGACGAGACGGCCGAGGTCGCCGGCTGGGCCGCGGCCGCCGGCGCCGACTTCTTCGACATCTCCTCCGGCGGCAACGTGACCGGGGTGCGCATCCCGCTGGGTCCCGGCTACCAGGTGCCGCTCGCCGAGCACGTGAAAACGGCGGCGGACGTGCGGGTCAGCGCCGTGGGGCTGATCACCACCGCGCACCAGGCCGAGCAGATCGTGGCATCCGGCCGGGCCGACGCGGTCCTTCTGGGCCGCGAGCTCCTGCGCGACCCGCACTTCCCGCTGCGGGCCGCCCACGAGCTCGGCGCCGGCGTGGACTACTGGCCGCCGCAGTACCTGCGCGCCCGGTGGCCGGCCGCCTGAGAACGGCTACAGGCGGCGGGTCGCGTCCTGCACTTCGCCGACCAGCTCTTCGATGATGTCCTCGAGGAACAGCACCCCCACGGTCTCACCGGTCGCGGTGAACGAGCGCGCCAGGTGCGCGCCGGAACGCCGCATGGTGGCCAGGGCATCTTCGAGGTCGGTGTCCTCGAAGATCGACGCCAGCAAACGGATGCGCTTGCCCGGGATCGGCTCCGCGTAGCTGCCCTGCCCGACCGAGGTGGCCGTGTCGCCGTCGAGGTCGATGACGTCCTTCAGGTGAACGTACCCGGTTGGTTCACCTGACTCGTTCACCAGAACATAGCGGGAGAAACCGTGTCTGGTGACAGCCTTCTCCACGTCTGCGGGGGTGGCCGCCTCGGGCAGGCTGATCAGGCCGTCGAGGTTCACCGCGACGTCCCGCACCTTGCGGGTGGTGAACTCGAACGTGGCGCTGAGTGCCCCGGTGCCGTCCCGCAGCACGCCCTCCCGGGTCGACTGGGAGACGATGGTCGCCACCTCGTCCAACGTGTAGGTGCTGGTGGCCTCCTCCTTGGGCTGGACCCCGAACATTCGCACCACCAGGTTGGCGGTGGCGTTGAGCGTCACGATCACGGGCTTGACCAGGCGGCCGAAAAAGACGAGCGGCGGGGCGAGCACGAGCACGGCCCGGTCGGGGATGGAGAACGACAGGTTCTTCGGCACCATCTCACCGAACACGACATGCAGGTAGGAGACCAGCAGCAGAGTGATCACGAAGGCGATCACGCCGATGGCCTCCTCCGGTAGCGGGGTCAGGCCCAGCGGGATCTCGAGCAGGTGGTGGATCGCCGGCTCCGAGACGTTCAGGATGAGCAGCGAGCAGACCGTGATGCCCAGCTGGGTGGTCGCCAACATGAGGGTGGCGTGTTCCATCGCCCACAGCGCTGTGATTGCGCGCTTCTCGCCGGCCTCGGCGAGAGGTTCGATCTGGGACCGGCGCGCGGAGATGACCGCGAATTCCGCGGCGACGAAAAAGGCGTTGGCCGCGAGCAGCACGACCAGCCAGACCAGCCCCGCCCAGTCACTCATGGTCACTCACCGTGCGCTCCGTGCCGTTCTTCTTGCGGTCACCCTTTTTGTCCAACTTTTTTTCGGATTTCTTGTCGGTCCTGGTACCGCGGTCGCCCTGGGCAGGCTCGCCGCCCTCCTCGGGCTCGACGGGCTCGCCGCAGGGTGTGAAGCGGAGCCGGTCGATCCGTCGGCCGTCGAGGCGTTCCACGGACAGCACGCCGCCGGCCAGCTGCACGACGTCGCCGACCACGGGCAGGCGACCTAATTCGCTCATCACGAACCCACCCACGGTTTCGTAGGGGCCGTCCTCCGAGATCACGATGCCCGTGCGGTCGAGCAACTCGTCCGGGCGGAGCATGCCAGGGAATGTCAGAGAGTCGGTAGACAACACCACACCGGCGCGGGTGCGGTCGTGCTCGTCGGCAACCTCTCCGACGAGTTCCTCGACCAGGTCCTCGAGCGTGGCCACTCCGGCCGTGCCGCCGTATTCGTCGACGACGATGGCCATCTGGTAACCGCGGCCGCGCAGCTCGACCAGCAGTCCGTCGAGTTTCATGGTCTCGGGCACCCGGATGGCCTCGGACTGCAGGGCCGATACCGGGACATCCGCCCGGCGACGTCGGGGAACGGCCACGGCCTGCTTCACGTGCACGATCCCGACGATGTCGTCGACGCCCTCGTCGACGACTGGGAAGCGGGAATACCCGGTTTGGCGGGTGAGGTCGATGACGGCCTGGGCGGAGGCGGTGCGCTCGATGCTGGCCACCCGCGGGCGGGGCGTCATCACGTCCGAGGCGGTATGCCCGGAGAAGAGCAGCGTGCGGTGCAGGAGTGTGGCGGTGTCTTTCTCCAGCAGCCCGGCACTGGCCGAGCGCCGCACGAGGGAGGACAGCTCCTCCGCGGTGCGCGCCCCGGACAGCTCTTCCTTCGGCTCGATCCCGATCGACCGCAGCACACCGTTGGCGCTGCCGTTGAGCACGACGACGGCTGGTTTGAACACGGTCGTGAACAGTGTCTGGAACGGTATGACCAGCTTCGCGGTCTGCACGGGCAGAGCGAGGGCGAAATTCTTCGGCACCAGCTCGCCGATGATCATCGAGGCGAGTGTGGCGACGATGACCGCGGTCGTGACCGCGACGACCGGCACCACCGCCGTGGACAGTCCCAGGCCGATCAGCGACGGCGACAGCAGCATGGTCAGAGCCGGCTCCATGGTGTAACCGGTGAGCAGGGTGGTGAGGGTGATGCCCAGTTGGGCGCTGGAGAGGTGCGTCGAGGTGATCCTGAGTGCGGCGATGGTCAGGCCGAGTCGGGTCTCTCCTCGATCGCGGCGGGCCTCGAGCTCCGACCGGTCCAGGTTGACCAGGGCGAACTCGCTGGCGACGAACAGGCCGGTGCCGATGGTGAGGAGGAGCCCCGCGGCGAGCATGATCCACTCATACATGGCGGACCTCGACGACGGCGGCGCCGAAGTTCATGACCGAGACGCCGTTCGGGTGACGGGAAGAATTTCCGGGCGAGAAACCGGGCGCATGCGCAGGAGGGGGGTCGTCCATTATTCCGCTCAGTCTACCGCCCGGCACCGAGGCCACGAGTCGTTCCCGGGTGTCAGGCCCCCCACCTCTACCAGGAGACGGGCAGGGCCTTGCCCTCCTCGTAGCCGGCCGCCGACTGTATCCCGACCAGCGAACGGGTGTGGAACTCCGCGACCGAGGTCGCGCCCGCATAAGTGAACGAGCTGCGCACGCCGGAGGTGATCATGTCGAGCAGGTCCTCGACGGACGGCCGCAGCGGGTCCAGGTAGATCTTCGAGCTGGAGATCCCCTCGGCAAAGAGCGTCTTGCGGGCCAGCCCGTAGGCGTCGAGGCGGTCGAACCGCTGGCGCACAGCCCTGGTGGAGGCCATCCCCCAGCTCTCCTTGTAAATGCCGCCGGCGGCGTCCCGGTCGAGCAGGCCGGGTGCCTCGATCGTGCCGGCGAACCAGGATCCGATCATGACGGATGCCGCGCCGGCGGCGAGCGCGAGCGCCACGTCGCGCGGGTAGCGCACCCCGCCGTCGGCCCATACGTGCGCTCCGAGTTCCCGGGCGGCGGCCGCGGTCTCGAGCACGGCCGAGAACTGGGGGCGGCCGACCGCCGTCATCATGCGCGTGGTGCACATGGCGCCGGGGCCGACGCCGACCTTTACGATGGTGGCGCCGGCGCCAACGAGGTCACCCACGGCATCCGCGGTCACGACGTTGCCGGCCACGATGGGGATGCCGAGGCCCAGGTCGGCGACGATCTCGATCGCCCGCGTCATGCCGCCCTGGTGGCCGTGCGCGGTGTCGATCACAAGAACGTCGACCCCCGCGGCGACGAGCGCCCGGGCCTTGGCCGCGATGTCGCCGTTGATGCCGACCGCCGCGGCCACGCGCAGTCGGCCCTGCGCGTCCAGCGCGGGCTGATACAGGGTGGAGCGAAGCGCGCTCTTGCGGCTGAGGGTGCCGATCACCCGGCCGTGGTGCTGCACGGTGGCGAAGTCGAGCTCGGCCGCGGTCATCACGTCGAAAGCGCGGCGCGGGCCTTCGATATCGTCGGCGTCGAGGGAGGTCATCGTGCCGTGCAGGAGGTCTCCGAGGAGCGCGTCGGGCAGCGCCGTCGCCAGCCGGGACGCGTCGATGGCACCCAGGTAGTCGCCGTTCTGGTCGTTGATGACCAATCCCTGGCCGGCCACAGCCGGCACTTGCCGCAGGGCGAGCGCCACGGTGTCCCCCGGGGCGAAGTTGAAGGGGGTGTCGAAGCGGGTGGATTGGGCCTTGACCCAGCGGATCGCGGCGTCGAGTTCCTGCAGGTGCATGTCCTGCGGCAGCACGCCGAGCCCGCCGCGGCGAGCGAGCGCGGCCGCCAGGCGCGGCCCGGTGACCGAGTTCATGTTCGCCGAGACGATGGGGATGGTGGCGCCGCTGCCGTCGCCCGGGGCGAGGGAGACATCGAGGCGGCTGCTCACATCCGATTGACTCGGCACAAGGAAGACGTCGGAATACGTGAGGTCGTGGCTGGGTACCGCTCCATAGAACTGCATGGAAATAACGCTAGCGCCCCGCGGGGATGCCCGCAGCCAGGCCCGAGGGGATTAGGCTGGACGGGCAGACCGCGCCGGGCGTGCACGACCGCTCGGGACATTCAAAATCAACGTAGAGAGTGGGAACCGGCTGTGTCAAGCCAGTTGACCGGTAGTGGATCCGACGAGACGACGTCGGGTGAATTCGGAGCGAACGAGTGGCTCGTCGACGAACTGTACGAACGGTACCTCGTCGACAAGAAGCTGGTGGACGAGTCCTGGTGGCCCGTCCTCGAGAGCTACCACCGGACCGCGAACGGCCGCAGCGACGGTTCAGAGGCTCCCGCGAGCAGCGCACCCGCAGGCGACGCGCCCGCCGTGATCGCTCCCGACGTGACCACGCCCGCGGCAAGCGCCCCCGCAACCCCGGCCGCCTCAGCGGCGGAGCCGGCCCCGATCACGGCGCCCATCCCCGTCGTCGGCGGGCAGCGCACCGCGCGCACGACGTCCAGCGCGCCCAAGCGGGTCCCCGTGCCGGCCGACATTCCGATCACGAACTCGCAGCCGACCGCCGCCGAGGCCACCGAGGTCGACGTCGTCACCCCGCTCCGCGGCATGTCCAAGAGCCTCGCGGCGAACATGGCGGCCAGCCTGACCGTGCCCACGGCCACCAGCGTGCGCACCATCCCGGCGAAGCTCCTCATCGACAACCGCATCGTGATGAACAACCACATGAAGCGCTCGCGCGGCGGCAAGGTGTCGTTCACGCACCTGATCGGTTGGGCGCTGATCCAGGCGCTGAAGATGTTCCCCAGCCAGAACGTCTACTACAACGAGATTGAGGGCAAGCCCTCGGTCATCGCTCCCGCGCACGTCGGCCTCGGCATCGCGATCGACCTGCCCAAGCCCGATGGCACCCGCTCCCTGATGGTCCCGGCCATCAAGCGCGCGGACACGATGACCTTCGGCGAGTACCTCTCCTCCTACGAAGACCTCGTCACTCGGGCCCGCAAGGGCAAGCTGACGGCGGATGACTTCTCCGGCGCCACGGTCTCCCTCACCAACCCCGGTGGCATCGGCACGGTGCACTCCGTGCCGCGCCTGATGAAGGGCCAGGGCTGCATCATCGGCGCCGGCGCCCTCGATTACCCGGCCGAGTTCCAGGGTTCCAGCGGCAAGACCCTGACCGGCCTCGCCATCTCCAAGACCATCACGCTGACCAGCACCTACGACCACCGGGTCATCCAGGGTGCCGGCTCGGGCGAATTCCTCAAGATCGTGCACGAGCTCCTGATCGGGCAGCACAACTTCTACGAGGACATCTTCTCGGCCCTGCGCATCCCGTACGACCCGATCCACTGGGCGCCCGACATCAGCGTCGACCTGGCCAGCGCCGTCGACAAGACCGCCCGCGTGCAGGAGCTCATCAACGCGTTCCGCGTGCGCGGCCACCTGATGGCCGACATCGACCCGCTTGAATACACGCAGCGCTCCCACCCCGACCTGGAAATCTCGAACCACGGGCTGACCTTCTGGGACCTGGACCGCGAGTTCGTCACCGGCGGGTTCGGCAGCAAACGCCTGATGCTCCTGCGCGACATCCTCGGCGTGCTGCGCGACTCCTACTGCCGCACGACCGGCATCGAGTACATGCACATCCAGGACCCTGCCCAGCGCAAGTGGATGCAGGAAAAGATGGAGAAGAGCTACGTCAAGCCCACGCATGACGAGCAGATGCGCATCCTCGGCAAGCTCAACGAGGCGGAGGCCTTCGAGACCTTCCTACAGACCAAGTACGTCGGCCAGAAGCGGTTCAGCCTCGAGGGCGGCGAGTCCACCATCGCGCTGCTCGACTCGATCCTGCAGGGTGCCGCGGATGCCGGCCTCGACGAGGTCTGCATCGGCATGGCCCACCGCGGGCGCCTGAACGTGCTCACCAACATCGCAGGCAAGACCTACGGTCAGATCTTCCGCGAGTTCGAGGGCACGCAGGATCCCCGCACCGTGCAGGGCTCCGGCGACGTCAAGTACCACCTGGGCACCGAGGGCACCTTCCGTGCCACCAACGGCACGGAGATGCCGGTCTACCTGGCCGCGAACCCGTCCCACCTCGAGGCCGTCGACGGCGTCCTCGAGGGCATCGTGCGCGCCAAGCAGGACCGCAAGCCGATCGGCACCTTCTCCACCCTCCCCGTCCTCGTGCACGGCGACGCGGCCATGGCCGGCCAGGGCATCGTCCTGGAGACGCTCCAGATGTCCCAACTGCGCGGGTTCCGCACCGGCGGCACCATCCATCTGGTCGTCAACAACCAGGTCGGCTTCACCACACTGCCCGGTGACGGACGCACCTCGGTGTACTCGACGGATGTCGCCAAGACCATCCAGGCGCCCATCTTCCACGTCAACGGGGACGACCCCGAGGCCGTGGTGCGGGTCGCGGAGCTCGCCTTCGCCTACCGTCAGGAATTCAAGCGGGACGTCGTCATCGACCTCGTCTGCTACCGCCGCCGCGGGCACAACGAGGGCGACGACCCCTCGATGACCCAGCCGTTGATGTACAACCTGATCGAGGCCAAGCGCTCCGTCCGGAAGCTTTTCACCGAGGCTCTCGTCGGTCGCGGCGACATCACGCAGGAGGAATACGAGGCCTCGCACGCGGATTTCCAGGACCGCCTCGAGCGCGCGTTCATGGAGACGCACGCGGCGCAGTCCTCGTCGATCCCGATCGTCAGCGCGGCCGGTGCGGCGCCGCAGGGCATCGGTGCCGAGAAGCACGGTACCGACAAGCACGACGACGCGGTCGGGGAACCGGCCACCACCGGGGTGCCCGAGGCGGTCGTGCACCTGATCGGCGATGCCTTCCTGAACAAGCCCGCCGGCTTCACCGTGCACAGTAAGCTGCAGCAGCTGATGCAGAAGCGCAACGACATGAGTCGCAACGGCAAAATCGACTGGAGCTTCGGCGAACTCCTCGCCCTCGGCTCCCTGCTGCTCGAGCGCACCCCGGTGCGCTTCGCCGGCCAGGATGCCCGCCGCGGCACGTTCGTGCAGCGTCACGCGGTGCTGCACGACCGCATCAACGGCCAGGAATGGCTGCCCTTGGCGAACCTCAGCGAAGACCAGGCCCGGTTCTGGATCTACGACTCGCTGCTCAGCGAATACGCGGCCATGGGCTTCGAGTACGGCTACTCGGTGGAACGCGCCGACGCCCTGGTGCTCTGGGAGGCGCAGTTCGGCGACTTCGCCAACGGTGCCCAGACGGTCATCGACGAGTTCGTCTCCTCCGCCGAGCAGAAGTGGGGCCAGCGGTCATCCGTTGTGCTGCTGCTGCCGCACGGCTACGAGGGCCAGGGGCCGGACCACTCGTCCGCCCGGATCGAGCGCTACCTGCAGCTGTGCGCGGAAGACAACATGACCGTCGCTCGCCCGTCGACGCCCGCGTCGTACTTCCACCTGCTGCGCCGTCAGGCCTACATGCGCCCGCGGCGCCCGCTGATCGTCTTCACTCCGAAGTCGATGCTGCGCCTGCGCGGCGCGACCAGCGAGGTGGCCGACTTCACCACCGGCCGGTTCGAACCGGTCATCGACGACGCCCGGATCACCGACAAGCCGCGCGTCAAGCGGGTGCTGTTCCTGGCCGGCAAGCTCTACTACGACCTGCTCGCCGAACTCGACAAGAACCCGAACCCGGAGATCGCGCTGGTTCGCCTGGAGCAGTTCTACCCGCTGCCCGCCGTCGAACTCAAGCAGGTCGCAGACCAGTACCCCGACGCTGAACTCGCCTGGGTGCAGGACGAGCCGGAGAACCAGGGTGCCTGGCCGTTCTTCTACCTCGAGACGAACAAGCTGGGCCCGCGCCCGGTGACCCTGTTCTCCCGGGCGGCGTCGGCGTCGCCGGCGGCGGGCTCGGCGAAGCGTCACGCGGTCGAGCAGGCCGAACTACTACGCCAGGCGCTTACCCTGTGACCTGCGCCGACCGGCAGAACCGTTCGACAGAATGGGCCGCACCGGACGCTACGGCCCAGTCCTCGACGGGTGAGGCCTGATCGACGGGCTGTGTCACCCCCGCAAGATCAGAGGCGACGACCGCGTAGCGCTGGTCATGACCCGGCGTCGAACCAATTCGACGGAGATTTTCTTCCAAAACAGCATTTCCGGATGTTTTGGGTTGATTTGGGGCGGAATCTCCGTCGAATTCGTTCGGGACAGCGCTACTGCACGGCTTCGGACTCAAAAGACACGGCGGGCCACACTTCATCCAGCGTCACGGTCCCCTGATCGCCCGGCGTCAGCACCGGGAACAACCGTTTCGGAACCGCGAACCCCTATCGCCCCTCGGCTATCAGGACTCACTCATCTAGGCTGGCCGCACCGCCCGCCGACGCATCGGCCATCGACAAGGAGATCCGCCATGCCCGCACCGCACGCGAACCGAACCGGTCAGCCCTGCTGGGCCGACCTGATGACCTCCGACCTGCCGCGCGCCCGGGAGTTCTACACACGGCTGTTCGGCTGGACGGCCAGCGATTCCGGTTCGGAGTACGGCAACTACGTCACCTTCCGGAAGGGCGACGCGGACGTCGCCGGCATGAGCTCACAGGAGCCGGGTTCCCGACTGCCCGACGCGTGGACCACCTACCTGTCGGTGACGGATGCCGACGCCGCCGTCGCCGCCGCCCGCGCGGCCGGCGCAGACGTGCTGGCCGAGCCGATGACGGTGGGAACCATGGGCCGCATGGCCATCCTGATGGACCCGACGGGTGCGCCCTTCGGGGTGTGGCAGGCCGACGAGTTCACCGGCTTCGACGTCTTCGGCGAGGCGGGCTCACCGGTCTGGCACGAGCTGAACACCCGCTCCTATTCCGCCGCTCTCGATTTCTACACCGAGGTGTTCGGCTGGAAACCGGTCGTCCTGAGCGACACGGAGGACTTCCGCTACAGCACGATCGGGGCGGAGGGTGAGATGGTGACGGGCGTCTTCGACGCCGCGGAACACCTGCCCGACAGCGTGCCCTCGCACTGGCAGCTCTATCTCGGGGTGCCTGACGTGCACGCGGCCGTCACGACCGTGACAGAGCTCGGCGGCACGGTCGTCCGTGAGCCGTGGACGGCGGAGTTCGGCACCTTCGCGCTGGTCACCGACCCGACCGGGGCCCTGTTCGTGCTCGGCTCGGTCGACGAGCCGCTCCCCGAGGAGAAGAACATCGACGACGCCGGTGAGGAGGACGCCGACCTGCCGATCGGCTAGTGGGCGGACTGGATGGTGCGCAGCTTCAGCAACACCTGGTCGCGCAGGTCTTCGGGGGCCATTTCACGGCATGCGCGCTGCACAGCCTCGGTCAGTGTGCGCCCGACCAGGTGCTCGTCGCTGCAGTCGCTGCAGTGGGCAAGGTGCTCCTGAATGTCAGACGCGTCTTCGCCGCACAGTTCGTTGTGCAGGTATTCCTCGAGTTCGGCCTTGGCCTTCTCGCAGCCATAATCGGTCATGCTGGTGTGCTCCCGGTTCGAGTCTGGCCCGCCGCTGTTCCCAGGCCGCGCTCAAGGGCGTAACCGGCCAACAGGTCGCGCAGGAGGCGCCGGCCACGATGCAGGCGACTCATCACGGTGCCAATGGGTGTTTTCATGATTTCGGCGATCTCCTGGTAAGAGAACCCCTCCACGTCGGCGAAGTAGACAGCCAGCCGGAAGTCCTCCGGGATGGACTGCAAAGCGTCCTTGACGGCGCTGTCCGGCAGGTGGTCGATGGCCTCGGCCTCCGCCGAACGATTCGCCATCGCCGTGCGGGACTCCGCGCCGCCGAGCTGCCAGTCCGCGAGATCGTCGATGGTGCCCTGGAACGGCTCACGCTGCTTCTTGCGGTACGTGTTGATGAAGGTGTTGGTCAGGATGCGGTACAGCCAGGCCTTGAGATTCGTGCCCTGCTCGAACTGTTTGAACGCAGCGAACGCTTTCACGAACGTTTCCTGAACCAGATCCTGGGCGTCGGAGGGGTTGCGCGTCATGCGCATGGCCGCGGCGTACAGCTGGTCGATAAAGGGCAGCGCCTGCTCTTCGAACAGGTCTCGCATTTCGATCGCATCGGTTGTCATCACGGACAATCCTAAGCCGTCGCGTGAAACGACCGCAGGTCGCTCCAGCACCATGGACAGCGTCACCCTGGCCTCCCTCTTTTTTTCATCACCGACTATTCTGATAACCGATGTTGATCTCGAGATATTCCAAGCCTGAGTTCGATCCCTACGGCGACACGTCGCCCGAAGTGACGGATGCCCGCTGGCACGCTCCGACGGCCGCCGGCCCGCTTTCAGCGTCCGTATCCCTGCCGGGGTCGAAGTCGCTGACCAACCGGGAGCTGGTGCTCAGCGCCCTCGCCGCGCATCCGTCGCTGTTGCGTGCCCCGCTGCACTCGCGGGACAGCGACTTGATGGTCGCGGCGCTGCGTCAACTGGGCACCGTCATCGAGGAGGTCCCCGGCGCCGGGGAGTTCGGTTCCGACCTGAGGATCACCCCCGGGGAGCTGCTCGGGTCGACGACCGTCGACTGCGGTCTCGCCGGCACCGTGATGCGTTTCCTGCCGCCGGTCGCGACGCTCGGCCTCGGGCCGACCACCTTCGACGGGGACGCCGGCGCACGCCGCCGCCCGATGGGCACCACCATCTCGTCCCTGCGGGCCCTCGGCGCCGACATCAACGACGACGGTCGCGGCGCCCTGCCCTTCACCGTGCACGGCACCGGCACGCTAGTCGGCGGGGAGATCACCATCGACGCGTCCACGTCGAGCCAGTTCGTCTCCGGCCTGCTGCTCGCCGCGCCGCGCTTCGGGCAGGGCCTGCACCTGCGCCATTCCGGCGAGCGCCTGCCCAGCCTGCCGCACATCGAGATGACCATCGCCACGCTGGCCCGGCGCGGCGTCACGGTGCACAGCCCGGCCGTCGGCGAGTGGATCGTGGCTCCCGGCCCGATCCAGGGCGCCGAGGTCGACATCGAACCCGATCTCTCGAACGCGGCGCCGTTCCTCGCCGCGGCCCTCGTGGCCGGGGGCAGCGTCACCATCTCCGGCTGGCCCGAGACCACCACCCAGGTCGGCGCCGACCTGGCCGACCTGCTGCCGCGCTTCGGCGCCGAGGTGTCTCGGGAGGGCGACCGGCTCACGGTCTCCGGGACCGGCCGCATCCGGGGCGTGGAGCTCGACCTGTCGACCGGCGGAGAGCTCGCGCCCACGCTCGTGGCCCTGGCCGCCCTGGCCGAGTCCCCGAGCACGATCACCGGGATCGGGCACATCCGGCACCACGAAACCGACCGGTTGGCGGCCCTCGCCGCGGAGATCAACGGGCTCGGCGGTTCCGTCACCGAGCTGCCCGACGGGTTGCGGATCGACCCGCGCCCGCTGCACGGTGGGCCGTGGAACACCTACGACGACCACCGGATGGCGACCGCAGGCGCGCTGATCGGTCTCCTCGTTCCCGGCGTGCTGATCGAGAACATCGACACGACCGCCAAGACCCTTCCCCAGTTCACCGACCTCTGGTCGACGCTCGTTTCCGGAGCCCCGTCGTGACGTGGTGGGCGAGTGCCGACGACGATGAGCCCGAGTTCGACGAGTCGAGCGTGCGTGTGCGCCCCAACCGCAAGGGCAGCAAACCACGCACCAAGACCCGCCCCGACCACGAGAACGCGCTGACCGGGCGCATCCTCTCGGTCGACCGGGGCCGGTACACCGTCATGCTCGACGAGAACTTGCCTGCCGAGCGCCGAGTGACCGCCGCTCGGGCGAGCGAACTGCGCAAGCAGGCCGTCGTCACCGGCGACCGCGTCGACATCGTCGGCGACACGACCGGAGCACCGGGCAGCCTGTCCCGGATCGTGCGGATCGTGCCGCGCACGACGCTGCTGCGCCGCAGCGCAGACGACACCGACGCCGTGGAGCGAGTGATCGTCGCCAACGCCGACCAGATGCTGATCGTGGTGGCCGCCGCCAACCCGGAGCCGCGCATCCGTCTCGTCGATCGCTACCTCGTCGCCGCCTACGACGCGGGCGTGAATCCCATTCTCTGCATTACCAAGACCGACCTGGCCGACCCCACCGCCTTCCTCCGCAACTTCGCCGGCCTCGACCTGCCCGTCTTCGAGAGCCGCGACGACGCCATGCCGCTGGCGGAGATCTCCGCGGCCCTGGTCGGCCACGACACGGTCTTCGTCGGTCACTCCGGCGTCGGCAAGTCCACTCTCGTCAACGCCCTGGTTCCGGGCGCCCACCGCGCCGTCGGAGTCGTCAACACGGTGACCGGCCGCGGCCGGCACACGTCTTCGTCGACCATCTCGTTGCGACTGCAAACGGATGCCGGCCGGGGCTGGGTCATCGACACCCCCGGCGTGCGCTCCTTCGGTCTCGGCCACATCAACACCGACAACATCCTCAAGGCCTTCACCGACCTGGCCCTGATCTCCCAAAAGTGTCCGCGCGGCTGCACCCACCTGCCGAACTCGCCCGACTGCGCGATCAATGAGGCCGTTAGCGCCGGCAAGCTCGGCGAGACCGGCAAGGTGCGCCTGGACTCGCTGCAGCGTTTGCTCGCCACCTTCGCCGCCGCCCCCACCCACTAGCCCCTGTCACCCACCACCCCGAGCCAGCAGCCCCTGCATTGAACGAATTCGACGGAGATTTTGCTCTAGAAAGCCGTGCAGGGCCAAAAAACGGGTGCCTGACCCCAAATCACCGTCGAATTCGTCAGGGATGGGCGGAAAATGGGTACAGGCGGGACCAGTAGCGTGGGGGGATGACCGATTCCACGCGGCTCGCGACCGGCGACCAAGCCCCTCCGTTCACCCTGTCCGACCAGGACGGGAACGCCGTGTCGCTGGCCGATTTCGCCGGCTCGAAGGTCGTCGTGTACTTCTACCCGGCGGCGATGACGCCCGGCTGCACGAAGCAGGCCTGCGACTTCCGCGACAACCTCAGCTCACTGGCATCGGCCGGCTACCAGGTGCTCGGCGTGTCGAAGGATGCCCCGGTCAAGCTGAAGAAGTTCCAGGAGACCGAGCAGCTCACGTTCGCGCTCCTCAGCGACACCGACCTCGCGGTGCACACGGGCTACGGCGCCTGGGGTGAGAAGAACCTCTACGGCAAGACCGTCACGGGCGTGCTGCGTTCCACCGTCGTGATCGACGAGACCGGCATGGTCGAGCTAGCCCTCTACAACGTGAAGGCCACCGGCCATGTCGCGAGCCTGCGCAAGAAGCTCGGCCTGCCGGCCTGACCAAACGGATGCCGCCACGCGGCCGGCACAGTCCCGGCACGGTCCCTGCGCTGCCCCCGCCGGCCGCAGGTGGCCCCTACCGGCCCCCGGAGCGCTCGAACGCACGTCTTACCCACCCCGCCGCTGCCGAAGCCGGAGCGGCCCAGCTGCGGCCCTGCTGCGCCGCTACTGCGCCGCTACTGCGGCAAGCCGTCCTCGGAGCGCGCTGACGTCGTTTCTGCGATTACGCGCCGCTGGAACAGCAGCACGAGGACCACGACCGACGGCAGAAGAAGCGCCCAGCCGAGGTCGGGCCGGGCGTAGAACCCCTGGAAGGAGCCGATGGCGACGGCGATCTGCACCATCTGCCAGGTGACGGCAGCGCCCCGGATCCAGGACCGGCGCCGCAGGGAGTTGACCGCGATGGCGGTTACCCAGGACGCGGCGATCAGCACCAGCACCAGGATGGCGAGGGCCGTGGCCAGGGAGGTCGGCGTCGCGATCAGCAACTCGAGAATGAGCCACGCGACCGCGACCCAGAGGAGGGCCGCCTCCGCGCAGAGGATCGCGGCGAGGAGCAGCACGGCCCCCGGCCGACGCACCCGGCCGGCCTGGTTCTCGTCGTCGCCGCTGTGGTCTGACCGTGCATTCACAGAGATATCCCATTCAAAACTATTGATTTGACTCCACCATTATGCGATCATTTTTGAGGCCCGGTTGACGCTCACAGGGACGTGAGTCGATCTGAACGAGTAGATCTACTACCCTTCCTGCAATCGGCAGCCTTTCATCTTCGGCCAATCGGCCAGGCATCCCTGCAATAAAGGAGCACCCCTATGGACTGGCGCGACAAAGCTGCCTGCCTCACCGCCGACCCGGAACTCTTCTTTCCGGTCGGTAATACTGGCCCCGCTGTGGACCAGATCGAGAAGGCCAAGTCGGTCTGCGCCCGTTGCAACGTCACCGAGGTGTGTCTGCAGTACGCCCTCGAAACCGGACAAGACTCCGGCGTCTGGGGTGGACTGAGCGAAGACGAGCGTCGCGCGCTCAAGCGACGCGCGGCCCGGGCCCGGCGCGCGTCCTAGCACGCCCCCCCCCCCCCCCNNACCCCCCCCCCCCCCCCCCGCACCACGGGATCACAGAGAAAGGCCTAGCTGAACAGCCGGGCCTTTCTTCGTTGCGCGCGACGCGCTCGGAACCCGAGGCGACACCCCACGGCGTCACCCCGCGCCCGGCCCTACGCTTCGCGCATGTACCGCAGCGGGATCTCGATGGTCACTTCGGTGCCGCTGCCCATCATGGTGTGCCAGTCGATACTGCCGCTAAGCTCTCCCTGGATCAGGGTGCGCACGATCTGGGTTCCGAGTCCCGACCCGACCTTGCCCTCCGGCAGGCCCGTGCCGTTGTCCCGCACCCGCACGGTGAGGGTCTCCTCGTTACGCTCGGCCTCGATCGACACCTCCCCCTCGCGTCCGGCCAGCCCATGCTCGACGGCGTTCGTCACGAGCTCTGTCAGCGCGAGGGCGAGCGGCGTCGCGTAGGCGCTGGGAAGAATGCCGAAACTGCCGGACGACTTCGGATGCGCCGTCGTGTTGTGCGCGGACGCCACCTCCATGATCAGCAGCAACACCCGGTCGAACACCACGTCGAAGTCGACCTTCTGGCTGAGGCCCTCGGACAGTGTGTCGTGCACGACGGCGATGGCGGCCACGCGGCGCATCGCCTGGTTGAGCGCTTCCCTGGCCGTGTCGGAATGCGTGCGGCGCGCCTGGATCCGCAGGAGCGAGGCCACCGTCTGCAGGTTGTTCTTGACCCGGTGGTGAATCTCCCGGATGGTGGCATCCTTCGTGATCAGCTCACGTTCCTGGTGCCGCAGCTCGGTGACGTCCCGGCAGAGCACGATGGCTCCGATCCGTTCGCCCCGGTTGCGGATCGGGATGGCACGCAGCGAGACCGTCACGCCGCGGGCCTCCACGTCGGTGCGCCATGGCGCCCGGCCGGTGACCACGAGCGGCAGGGTCTCGTCGACAACCGCCGTTCCAGTGAGCAGGCTCGTGGTCACCTCGGCGAGGGACTCGCCCTCCAGCTCGTCGGCGAACCCCATTCGGTTGAAGGCGGAGAGGGCATTCGGGCTCGCGAACGTGGTCACGCCGTCGACGTCGAGACGGATGAGTCCGTCCGAGGCGCGCGGGGCGCCGCGCCTCGGGCCGGTGGGGGCGCCCAGATCGGGAAAATCGCCGGACGCGATCATGGCGAAGAGGTCATTGGCGCAGTCGTTGAAGGTCAGCTCCTGCCGGCTCGGCGTGCGCGCCTCACTCAGGTTGGTGTGCCGGGTGAGCACCGCCACCGGCGTGTCCGAGATCTGGGAACCCGTGGAACTGAGCCGCCGCCGCACCGGGATCGCGCGCACCCGGGTAGGGGTCTCCTCGTACCAGTCGGGGGCCGTGGTGTCGACGATCTTCGCCGTTTCGAAAGCCTCGGTGACCTGCTGTCGCCACTCGACCTTGATGCTCTGCCCGACGAAGTCACGATAGAAGAGGGTGGCGGCGCTCGACGGCCTGGCGTGGGCGACGGCCACGAAGCTCCCGGTGCTGCTGGGCACCCACACGACGATGTCCGCGAAGGCGAGATCGGCCAGGAGCTGGCCATCCGCGACAAGCATATGGAGCCAGTCCACATCCTCCGCACTGCTGCGGCCCTGGGCAAGTACGAGATTACTGAGCGTCGACACAGCAATAGCCTAGGTCCCCCGGACACGTGCCACCGCCGTCGTGGTGCCGTCTCGTAGTTTGGGCCATGCTGAACAGATGAGCACAGCAAATGGAAAGCCCGATCGGACCCTGGTTGTCCTACTGTCCGTGATCGGAGCGCTGGTGGTCATCGCCCTCGTCGTCGTCTTCACCGGCGGCGAACCCGAACAGCTTGACGCCGACACCCCGGAAGGCCTCGTCCAGGACTATTCCGCGGCCGTCATCGACGGCGACGAGCAGGCCGCTGGCGCGTACCTCACCGAGGACGCTTTCAATGGCTGCGAGGACTTCGACCGGGGCCCCACCGACAACATGCGGGTCACTCTCGTGTCGACCACCGAGCGGGCCGAGTCGGCCGACGTGAAGGTGTCCATCGTCACCTCCTACGGCAGCGGCCCCTTCGGAGCCGACGAGTACGAGACCCAGGGTGTCTTCGACCTGGTGGCCGTCGACGGCACGTGGTTGATCGATGACGCCCCCTACGAACTCAACATCTGCCCGAATCCGAAGGCCGGTTCCTGATGGTCAGCGTGGTGCTGCTGGTTGCCGTCCTGGTGATCGGCGGCGGTATCGCCGGCATCGTGATCGCGGTGCGCAAATCGACGCCATCCGGGGAGAGCGCGGCCCAGCCCACGGTACGCCGGGTGATCGTATACATTCTGCTCTTCGCCCTGGTCGTGATTGCCGCCATCGGAGTGAGCGGACTGCTCGGGCGCCTCCTCGACACCGGCAACGCACTTACCTCCAGCGACATCACCGGGCTCGCCCGCTCGCTCGCGTTCACCCTCATCGCCGGCCCGTTCGCGGCCGTACTCTGGTGGGTGCTGTGGCGCCGAATGGACGGCGCGGAACGATCATCCGTCGCCTGGGGGCTCTACCTGGCCGGCCTGTATACGGTCTCCCTTGTCACGTTCAGCACCGCCCTGCTGACCACGGCGGCCGTGCTCGTGCGCGGGGACTGGCAACCGCGTCTCTTCGCCACCGGAGTGGTCTGGGCCGGCGTGTGGGTCTGGCACCTGTGGATGTCCCGGCACGAGGAGAAGAGCCCCACCCAGCTGGTCACCGTGGCCCCGATCCTCGGTTCCGTCTTCGGTCTCGTGATCGCGGTGGGCGGCGCCGTCACGGCCCTCAGCTCTCTTCTCGACGCCGCCGTCGACGCCGCACCGAGCCTCACCCCGGGCGAACCCTGGTGGGAGTTGACCCTCCAGGCGCTCATCTGGTTCGCCGGCGGGCTGGTCATCTGGTGGTGGCACTGGATCCGCAGCCAGGCCCGCGACCTGCGCGGCGGCCTCGCCGATCTAATGGTCGTGGCCGTCGGCGTGGCCGGGGCGGCCATCCTGACGCTGAGCGGGGTCGGAACCGTGCTGTTCCTGCTGCTCAGACTGGCTTTCGACCGCACCGACCCGGTCACCGACATCCTCGACCTACTGGGTTTCGGCGTCTCGGTCGCCTTCATCGGCGCACTCGTCTGGAGCTACCACCGGGGCCTGACCCTGGCCCGGTCGGACACGACGAGGGTGGCGACGAAGCTTGTGACCTCCGGCGTGGGTCTCGTGGCCGCGGCCTCCGGGCTGGGCGTGGTCGTGAACGCGATCCTCGCCGCCACGACCACCCCGCTCGCCGGTTCAGGAACCCGAACCCTCCTGCTGGGCGGCATCAGCGCCCTCGTCGTCGGCGGCCCGGTGTGGTGGCTGGCCTGGCAGCCTACGACGCCGCTCTCCCCCGCGGAGGTCCGCTCCACGGGACGAAGGGTGTACCTGATCCTGGTGTTCGGCGTGAGCGCGGTCGTTGCCATCGTGACGCTTCTGGTGATCGGCTACCGGCTCTTCGAGTTCGCCCTCGGCGACTTCACCGGGGACAGCGTGATCGACCGGGTGCGGGCCTCGCTGGGGCTGCTGGTAGCCACCGGCCTCGCCGCTGGGTATCATTTCGCTGTCTGGCGACGAGACCGCTCGGTGAGTGCAGAGGCCCCGCAGCCGGCGCGCACCATCGGCCGCGTGCTCCTGGTAACGGACGCCGACCCGGAACCCCTCAGCCTCGCAATCGGCGCAGCGACCGGAGGCGCGGCCGTCTTCGTGCTGAAGCGCGCCGACGGCGCCGGTAGCTCGGCAACGGTGGAGCATCTCGCCCAGGCCCTCACCGGCGTAACCGGAAAGCGGGTGCTGGTCGTCACGGGCCCCGGCGACCGGGTTGAGGTGATCCCGCTTCAGGAATGAGCGCCGGTGCGGCCTTCCGCACCGGGGTCGGCACAAGGGTCGACGCGCAAGTCGACGCGGGGTTCGACGCGGGATTCGACGCCGACGGTGGGCTCAGGTGGCCACCGCTGGCCGGCGCCATCTCGATTCCCGGCGCCGTCGCCCCGTGGCGGGCGCGGGCACCGGCAGCAGCTCCGTGCGCACGAAGCGACGGATGCTGGTGCGCGCCGGGGACTTCGGCGCGGCATCCCGCAGCGTGCGCCCGGCGACGATGGCCGCATCCGTGGACACCTGGTCCTGCGGCACCAGAATCGGCGACTCGATGCCGCCGAACCGGCGGAGCGCCGATACGACCTGCCCGTTCGCATCCAGCCCGACCGCGCCCCGGCGCACCCGGTTCATGACCACGCTGACCTGATCGGTCGTGACCACCTCGGCCAGGTCCACCCAGGCGCGCAGGAACCGGGCCATCCCGACCGGGTCGGCAAGGCCGCAGGCGACGACGTGGTCAGCCAGTCCGAGACCCGTCAGGGTGGCCGCGTTGCGGCGCGGGGCGAACAGGTCACTGGAGATCTCCTCGTCGCTCTCAAGGCTGAACCCGGTGTCGAGCACGACGTAGTCGACCCAGACACGGAGCGCGTTGATGGTGCGCGTCACCCGCTCGGTGGAGAGCTCGGGCCAGCGCGACGGCCGCCCGATGCCGGTGAGCACCCAGAAGGCTCCCTGCGGTGAGTTGTAGCGCTGCGCGATGCGCTCAAATTCGGACCGGGTGAAGCTGTCCGAGCCGGCCAGGCGGCACGCAGCGGCGAAGCCCGGCGCCTCGTCGAGCATCCCCAGGCTCGGCGCCACCGAACCGCTGTAGGTGTCGATGTCCGCCAGGGCGACGGTATGCCCGGCAGCGGCGATCTCCGCCGCGATGTTGATCGCCAGAGTGGTGCGCCCCGGGGCGCCGGCCGGCCCCCAGACGGCGATGACCGTGCCCTGCCGTTTTGTGCCGGGCAAGCCCGCCGGATCGCCGACCCGCAGCGGAATGGCGACCCCGGCGCCGATCAGCGCCTCAGTCTCGGCCCAGTCGGCGGCGGCGTCGACCACGTCGAAGAGGCCGAGCCCGGCCGCATTGCGTCGGTCCTGGTCGTTGGCGGCGAGCGCGATCACCCGGGCGCCGTGGGCGTCGCAGGCGGTGATCAGCTCGGCCGTGAGCGTGCTGCGGCCGGCTCCGACGATCACCACCTCGGGCGCGCACTGCCGCAGGGCGAGGATCACTTCGCCCGCAGTCGTCGAACGCGCCACGATCACATGGCCCTGCTCGATGATGTCGATCAGCAGACGGTCTTCGGTGTTCCGGTCGAGTGCCAGTGCGATGGTGGCCACGTTTACTTCTCCAGCGGTGCGTTGACGGGCACAACCGCGATGGCGTCGCGGTTCGCGATGGACTCCAGCACCGCCGCGACGGCTCCCTTCGGCACCAGGATCTCAAGTGTTCGGATGCCGCCTCCCGCCACGAGCCCCGTGGGCTCGACCAGACGCACGACCGCGGCCTGGTCGACGAGCACCGTCGGCGGCCCGAACGTGTTCGGGTCCGTTTTGCGGGCGGACCAGACGTCGACCACGGAGCCGGGACCGATGTTCGAGGCCAGGGCGCTGGTCAGCTCAACGACCACGCTCGTGACCTCGGTGCCGGCGGTGCGCCCGACCGCGGACGCAGGCACGAGTTCCCCGGCGGCGATCGTGCGGGTGACGACCAGCCCGTCATCCGGCAGCCCTTCGGGGGTCACGTACAGGTCTCCCGTTACACCAAGCCGCACCTGCGTGGCCACGAGGTCGGATGCCTCCACTCGGTCCCCGACGGCGAGCGCCGAGCGCGCGGTGAACACCGCCGTGGACCGGTCGGCGGCGGAGACGATCAGATAGACGCCTCCGACGGCGGCGACCACGAGCGCCAGCCCGATCGCGAATCGCGGATCGAACCAGAATTTCGGTCGTGCGTTCCTGGCGGTCTTGCTCACGGGCGCCTGCCTCCCCAATACTGACTCAATTGGTGCTGACTCGATGGAGCCGGATCGATGGTGCCGACTCAATAGTTTCGACTCGAAACTCCGTTTGACCCGGGAATCCGCCTCGACGTCCATCGTGGTCGTCTTCGCCCCCACGCGGGAAAGTTATCCACAGCCTCACTCCGCCCCGATTAGGGCCCGCCCGCCGACGGATAATCGATCCATGAACGATACCGGGGCTGCTTCCAGTGTGGGCCGGTTCCTCACCCTGGCCGACACCGCGGAGATCCTCTCGTTGACGGTGGCCGAGGTGCTGGAGCTGGTGCGCACCGGTGAGCTGCCGGCCATCCGGCTCGGCACCCAGAGCACCCCGGCGGGCGGCGCAGGCACGATCGGGGCCGGCAGCGCGGGCGTGTGGCGGGTCGAACGGATCGTGCTCGAGTCTTTCATCGAGGCCAAGTACGAAGAGGCCCGGCGCATGTCGCTGTGGCAGCAGTCGGACTTCGGGAACATCCCCGAGCTGTCCGGCGGCACGATCATCCGTCCCGACGACTGACCCGGCTAGATTGATGCATCCTCGTCGTGTGGTTGTGCCGCTCCCGGAGGGTCAGGGCTGACCGCACGGGGGCACGCTGCTCATCCAGGCCGACCGCTGTCCCCGACGTTGAACCAATTCGACGGAGATTCTTGGTCAAACAACCGTTCTCGGGACCAAACGGGCTGTTCAGACTCAAATCTCCGTCGAATTCGTTCGGACGAGTTGCTGCGGGCTGTGAACGCGAAAGGCACGGCGGCTCAGCGCGGACGGTTGGCGCAGACGGTTGGCGCAGAGCGTTGGCGCAGAGCGTTGGCGCAGAGGATTAGGCCAGAGGGTTTGGCCAGAGGGTTTGGCCAGAGGGTTTGGCCAGAGGGTTAGGCCAGAGGATTAGGCCAGAGGATTAGGCCAGAGGATTAGGCCAGAGGATTAGGCCAGAGGATTAGGCCAGAGGATTAGGCCAGAGGGTTTGGCCAGAGGGTTAGGCCAGCCGTACGAGCTGGATCTCGCCTACCGGCACGATGCGGTACTGGTGCACCTCCGCTTCGCGGCGCAGGGTACCCGGCGCGTGCAGGGCCAGGTCGATGTGGTCCCGGCCCACCCGGTCGATGGTGCCGGGGAGCACACCCGCACGGGTGTGCACCTCCAAGTTGGAGCGCCGTCGGCAGAGGTCTCGCAACACAAACGCCAGGCCGATGCGGTCCACGACCCGGGCTGCGGATTCGGGCTCGGTGCCGAGCGATCCGGGGATCTCCCCCCGGCGCAGGACGACCCCGGCCACGGCGGCCAGCGGGAGCACGCACTGGGAACCGGCGGAGACGGAGTCCAGCAGGTCACCCGCCAGCCAATCCCGCCCGAATGTGGTCGGCCGCACGGCGATCGTCTCCCCCGTCGCGAGCACGATCCGCAGCACACCCGCACCGGGGACCGACCCGGTCCAGGGCTCTGATCCTTTCCGGGGATCTGCGGCGACGGCGGGAGTGCGCGCGAGGTTGGTCAATCGGTTACGCAGAGACAGCCGACCCAGCCGCAACCGTTCTTCTTCGGCGCGCAGGTCGATCTCCTCGGCGTGCAACTCGTGTTCGAGCTGCCCCTCGAGGTCGTCGAAAAGGTTGTCCCAGCGCACAGTCCCGAAGTTAGCCCGCACGACCAACATCCTGCCCGGGTTATCCACAGGTCTTAAAAGCACTCGACACCACCGTCCCCGGCTGATTGAGTGTCGAGCACGGCCCGTACCCCCCGCGTGGGGGTGCCTGACCCTCGCCAACACCTGCTCCACCGAATGTCTGCTCCATCGCACGCCGGATCCACCCGAACCCCTTGAACCACCCGATTGCCACGGCAGGTGTGCCGCCGGCAGCGGACTCACGCACCTCGGAGGAGTCATGAGCGATCCAGCCAACACCCCGGCACGCCAACCCCGGTCAAGGGACAACAAGTTCGTCCAGGACGACTTCTTCGGCCACCAACCGAGCAGCAGGGACCAGCTGCCAGACCCGGAGCCACTGCTGATCAACCTCACCCGCTGCGTGATCGAGGTGCTTGCCGGCGCCCGAGAGCTCGACCAGCTCGCCCGGTGGGTCAGCGACGACGTTTACCGGCACCTGCTGAAACGGGTGGTGCTCTCGGCACGGGCGCGCGCCGTCAAGGGGCAGAAGGCCCAGCGGCCCGCGTTCACGATCGGGCGGGTCACGATTTCCGAGCCGCGAGACGGCGTGATCGAGGCCGTCGTGATGGTGCACAGTAAGGTTCGCGTTCGCGCCGTGGCCCTGCGCCTGGAAGGAATGGACCAACGCTGGCGGGCCAGCGCTATCAACGTGTTGTGATAACCGGCTCCGCGGGAGAAATGAGCCCTCGCCCCGGGGGCGCGCTGCAAGGGGATTGTTCCCACTGCCGAGGTAGGCGTGCAGTAAACCGCGACGCGACTCGAACGTGTGTGACCGCTGCGGACCAGTGCGGGACCAGCGCGGAGGTCCGGCCCGGCGGGTCGATTCTCCCATGCTGGCCACAAGACCCGCCGGATGCGCGGCAGCGCTCGAGCGGTTCGGATCCCCGTCGAACTCCACCGCGCAGCCCGAACGAATTCGACGGAGATTTCGCCGGAATCGACCCTAAAAACTCCGAAAAGGCAGTTTCATCCAAGAATCTCCGTCGAATTCGCTTACCGGACGCGGAGCCCCGCCGTGATGAACGGCATCCACGCGGTGCGGGCGGCTCTGGGCCCCGGGAGCGCCTCCATCGTTCGATGAAGGCGCACGGACCTGACCGGGCTACTTCTTGCCCTGAGCGCGCCGTTCGGAGCGATTGACCGGAGCGGGCTTCGAGTCGTCGCCGCGCTGGCCGAACGCGCCGCGCTGGGGCGGTCCGGCCACCACGTCCGTCTCCGCTTCATCGGCGGGGGCCGCGGCGCTCGCCCGGCGGGCACGGTCGGTAGCGGCCTGCTGGATCTGTCCGCGCTGGTTGCGTACTTCGACTCCGCCCGAATCGCTCGGGGCGGTGTAGCTGAGCTTCTCACCCGCGGCCGCGGCCGGGGCGAGTCCCTTGGCGGCGACGATGGGACCGGCGACGGCGCCGGGGGCCTGGCTGACCTCGACCTCGAGGTTGAACAGGAAACCGACGGTCTCCTCGCGGATCTGGCCCATCATCTGCTGGAACATGACGAAGCCCTCGCGCTGGTACTCCACCAGGGGGTCGCGCTGGGCCATGGCGCGCAGGCCGATGCCGTCCTTCAGATAGTCCATCTCGTAAAGGTGCTCGCGCCAGCGGCGGTCGATGACCGACAAGACGACGCGGCGCTCGAGTTCACGCATCGCCGGTGAACCCAGCGACTCTTCTCGGTGCAGGTAAGCGACCTTGGCATCCGAGAGAATCTCACGGCGCATGAAGTCGCGGTTGATCTTGCCGCGGTTGCCGGCCTCGGCGACGACCTCGTCAATGGTCAGTCCCACCGGGTACAGCGTCTTGAGCTCGGTCCACAGGGCATCGAAGTCCCAGTCGTCGCCGTTGCCTTCGCCTGTGTGCACCTCGAGGACCTCGTCGACGACGTCTTCCAGGAAGCGCTGCGTGCGCTCGTGGAGGTCGTCGCCCTCCAGGATGTGCCGGCGGTCGCCGTAGATCGCCTCGCGCTGACGGTTCAGAACGTCGTCATACTTGAGCACGTTCTTGCGGATCTCGGCGTTGCGGCCCTCGACCTGCGCCTGCGCGCTACGGATGGCTCGACTGACGACCTTGGATTCGATCGCCATGTCATCGGGAATCCCCTGGCGGCCCATCAGGCTCTCGGCGGCCCCGGCGTTGAAGAGGCGCATCAGGTCGTCGGTCAGCGACAGGTAGAAGCGGCTCTCGCCCGGGTCACCCTGGCGTCCGCTACGACCGCGCAGCTGGTTGTCGATGCGGCGCGACTCGTGCCGTTCGGTGCCGAGCACGTAGAGGCCGCCGGCGTCGACGACCTTCGCGGCCTCCACGGCGACCTCGGCCTTGACGGCGTCGAACACGTCGTCCCAGGCGGTCTCGTAGTCCTCGGGGGTTTCGACCGGGCTCAGGCCTTTCGCGTTCATCTGGGCGACGGCGAGGAACTCGGCGTTGCCGCCGAGCATGACGTCTGTGCCTCGACCGGCCATGTTGGTGGCGACGGTCACCGAGCCCAGACGTCCGGCCTGCGCGACGATCGCGGCCTCCCGGGCATGGTTCTTGGCGTTGAGCACCTCGTGCCGCACGCCTTTCTTGGCGAGCAAGCGCGACAGGTATTCGCTCTTCTCGACGCTCGTCGTGCCGACCAGGACCGGCTGCCCCTTCTCGTGCCGGGCGACGATATCCTCGACGACCTGGCCGAACTTGGCCTCTTCGTTCTTGTAGATCAGGTCTGACTGGTCGATGCGCTTCATCGGCTTGTTCGTGGGGATGGACACCACGCCGAGCTTGTACGTGCTCATGAACTCGGCCGCCTCGGTCTCCGCGGTACCGGTCATGCCGGACAGCTTCGAGTAGAGCCGGAAGTAGTTCTGCAGGGTGACCGTCGCCAGGGTCTGGTTCTCCGCCTTGACCGCGACGCCCTCCTTGGCCTCGATCGCCTGGTGGATACCCTCGTTGTAGCGACGGCCCATCAGGATGCGCCCGGTGTGCTCATCGACGATCAGCACCTCGCCGTTCATCACGACGTAGTCCTTGTCTTTCTTGAACAGGGCGTTGGCCTTGATCGCATTGTTCAGGAAGGAGATCAGCGGGGTGTTCGCGGACTCGTAGAGGTTGTCGATGCCGAGGTAGTCCTCGACCTTTTCGATGCCGGGTTCCAGCACGCCCACGGTGCGCTTCTTCTCGTCGACCTCGAAGTCGACGTCGGGGATGAGCTTGGTCGACAGGCTCGCGAACTCGGTGAACCAACGGTTGGCCTCGCCGGAGGCAGGACCGGAGATGATCAGGGGCGTGCGCGCCTCGTCGATCAGGATCGAGTCGACCTCATCGACGATGGCGAAGTAGTGCCCGCGCTGCACCATGTCGGAGGACTGCCAGGCCATGTTGTCGCGCAGGTAGTCGAACCCGAACTCGTTGTTCGTGCCGTAGGTGATGTCGGCCAGGTACTGCTCGTGGCGCTGGGCCGGCGTCTGGCCGGACAGGATGCAGCCGGTGGTCATGCCGAGGGCACGGAACACGCGACCCATCAGCTCGCTCTGGTAGCTGGCGAGGTAATCGTTGACCGTGATGATGTGCACGCCGCGGCTGGTGATGGCGTTCAGGTAGGCCGCCGTCGTGGCCACGAGGGTCTTGCCCTCACCGGTCTTCATTTCGGAGATGTTGCCGAGGTGCAGGGCCGCCCCGCCCATCAGCTGCACATCAAAGTGGCGCAGTCCCAGGGTGCGGGTCGAGGCTTCACGCACGGCGGCGAACGCCTCGGGCAGTAAGTCGTCCAGCGACTCACCGCCCGAGTAGCGCTCACGCAGCACCACGGTCTCGTTCTTCAACTCCTCATCGGTGAGGTGGCTGAAGTCATCTTCCAACGCATTGGTGGCCTTCGCATACTGCTCGAGACGGCGCAGCAGACGCCCTTCACCAACACGAAGTACTTTTTCCAGAATTGAGGCCACGAATGCACTCCACTAGTCGTCACGGCGTGTGCACACGCCTGTCGTCGTTGCCGCACGCTCACAACGTCCGGCATGCGGCAACTATAACAAGGCTGGATGGTCAGTTGCTGCGCTCCCGAGAGGGCGGCACGACCTCCCCGGCCTCATCGGCGTTCTCGTCCAGTTCGATCACGCCGTAGTCCCAGCCCTTGCGACGGTAGACGACGCTCGGACGCTTGGTTACGGCATCCTGGAACAGGTAGAAGTCGTGGCCGACGAGTTCCATGAAGTAGAGGGCGTCGTCGACGGTCATCGGTGCGGCCGCGAAAACCTTGCGGCGGATGACGACGGGGTTGTAGACGTCGTCCGGTTCTTCGGTTGCCGGCGTCTCCGCGTTCACGACGGGGATTGCTCCGGTGCGCACCCGCTCGAGCACCTCGGCGTCGGCCGGCTTGATGTCGACCACGCTGAAATCGACGGATGCCGCGTCGTGCAACGAGATGGGACGGTGGGCCCCGCCGCGGTGCAGCTTCTGGCGGTCCTTGGCGCGGCGCACCCGTTCGAGCAACCGCCCCAGGGCGACGTCGAACGCCGCGTACTTGTCGGAGCCGTCGGCTTCGGCTCGAACGATCGGCCCCTTGCCGATCAGGGTCAGTTCGACCCGGTCGTTGCCCGTGGCGCCGTTCTTCTCCCGGTGGCGACTCAGCTTGATCTCGAGAGCCAGCGCCTTCTCGGCAAGACCGGCGACCTTCTCGGCCTTCTCGGTGGCATACTCGCGGAAACGATCAGTGATCCCTAGGTTTCGTCCAACGATGTTAATTTCCATGACGACCTCCAGATCTGGCGAACCGCCCGTATCTGGGCGATTATTACGCGCCTTCACGACCCACCGTAGCCGTGCGCGCCGGATAAGTCACAGCCTTTTGTCAATCTGTTTTCGATGTACTTTCGGCAACGGGGAAACGACGCCGTGTTTCCGCCAGAGTGGCCACGCCGACGACCTCGCCGCCCGCAGCGAGCAGGGCACGTCGCACCTCGAGCACGGTTGCCCCAGTGGTCAGGATGTCGTCGACGACCAGGATACGGAGGCCGAACAGCGACCGGTTCGCGACCAGCGAACCCGTTCGATTCCGGCCTCGCTCTGCGCTGCCCAGTCCGACCTGGTCCTGCGTCTCGCCCACGGTACGGAGCAACCGAGTCGGCCGGAGCCCCGAGTGACGGAGCAGCAGCTCCACCGGGTGATAGCCACGGATGCGCCACGCCTGCTGTGACGAGGGGACGGTCACGAGGTGCACCCCGGCACCCTCCGGTATGGTGGCCAGCGCCGCAGCCACGGCGACCCGGAGCGGACCGGCCAGCGCGCCGGCGGCATCCGTTCGGCCACCGTCCTTGAACGCTCCCAGGACCCGCCTGGCCACGCCGGAGTAGTCCAAAGCGGACCACACCAGGACACCCGATCGTTCGGAGCTGTGCGCCCGCGGTGCCAGGGCTGCCCGGCAGACCCCGCACAGGGCCCGGTCGGGCATGCCGCAGCCGCTGCACTCGGTGGGCATCAGAACTGCCCACGCGTCGAGGGCAGCCCGGGAGAGGCCGGCTGGAGGGCGCATCCCGCCATCGTGGGGCCAGGCCCGGCCGGCCCGGGCGCGGGGCTCGAACCGGTGCAGAACCGGCTTCCGCACGATCGGTGGAGGGGCTACCCGCCGATGCCCTGCTGGGTGGCCAGGAGGGTGACACCGCCGAGTCGTTCCTGCCAGCCGGCACCGCGCTGCACCAGGAGACCGCCCGTGGACGAGAGCGCACGCAGGTCGCGCAGGTTGTTGCTGCCGACCATGGTGACGCTGTCCGGCGCGGACTCGAGGCGCGTGGTGAGTCCACCCAGCTGCAAGGCCACGATCCGTCCCTCACCGCTGGGGAGGCGGGTCAGGCAGGCCACGGTGAGTTCGTCGATCCAGGCCGCGTCCACGGCCGTGCCTCCCGGCGCGGCCAGAAGCACCGCGTCGCCCAGCGCGACCGGGGTGCTCTTGTCCCGGGTGATGGCGCTGACGACAAATCGGCTGTCCTTGCCCGACTGGAGCAGGGCGATCAGCCGAGTGCCGTCCCGCGACACGCGCAACGACTGGATCGCCGAGACTTCCGGCCACGGTGTAGGGACGGCGGTCGCTTCGCCGTTCGGGCCGTACACGAACAGTTCACCGGGGCGGGCGGCGGGCACCGACCAGACGAAGCCGTAATTGTCGATGGCAGGCGCGATCAGCCCCTGGCGGGGATCGAGCTGCACCGGGTCGTCACCGACCCTGACGCCGTACACTCCCGCTCCCGTCAGCACGGCGGCCGCGGTCTGACCGGGCGAGAGGGTGACGGAGGTCGGGTCCAGGGCGACGATCGAGCCGGACAATCCGGCGATCGGGCTGATCGAGGAACCGCTTGCCGCCAGGAATCCGAATTCGCCCTCGCGCAGGATCAGCGCCCGGGCGTCGACGCGGGAATTCGCGGTCGGGGCGTTCGCACTCAACTCGGCGATGTCCTGCAGGTTGCGGTTGACGGTGATGGTGGCGGACAGCCCGGGCGGAAGGCTGTTGGACAGTTGGGCCTTCATTCGCTGCAGGGTGACCCGGTCGGCGTTCAGCGCTTCGCTGTTGAGGTCGACCTTGGCATCCCTGGCGATGACCTGCACGGCATCGGCGGTGAGCTTGGTGCCGTCGGGGAACGCCGTCACGACGGCTCCGGTGAACCAGGGGCTCGGGCCGTCGAGCAGTCCGTTGACGATCTTCGTCAGAGTAGCCCCACTGCGCGGGTACCAGCGCAGATCGGGCACCAGGTAGCTGAAGCCCGGGTCGAAGAAGTAGAGCGCCTGGGCGGTGAAGACATCTTGAAAGATATTCCGATCGACGACCGTGCCGTTCGGGGCCGCGCCGATGCGCCACTGGCCGCCGACCTGCACGAACTGGTAGCGCAACGCCACCGCGGTGGGCGACTCGACCTCGCGGTACTCGCCGCGCTCATCCACCTCGGCGACCGGATTCACCGAGAACTGCATCTGACCCTCGCCGACGGAGACGATGCTGCGCCCGGTGGCGTCGTCGATGGTCACCCCGGAGTCGGGCTCCCAGGAGCTGCTGTAGTTCGGAGCCAGGAACTCCCGCGCTATCGCGTAGTCGTTGTCGGGGCTCGTCGCCGCGTCGATGAAGCCGCGCAGGATCGCCTCGGGGGTGGCGTCCTTCTGCGGTCGCGAGGGCAGGAACACGGGTGCCGGGGTGGCGCCGGGCTGCACGGTCTGCCCCGCGCGCACGCCTCCGTCGCGCGGGATTCCCGCGCATCCGGTCAGGGCCACCGCGAGCGCGACCAGGCCAGCGAACATCCGGGTTCGACTACGCATAGTGCCCTCCCGTTTCTCCGGCGGCCGTGCCGCCGCCTGCATCGGCCGGGGGCAGCGGGCTCGGCGAGCTCGACAGCGTTCCGTTCGCGCTGCGCGGCAGGGTTAGCCGGAAGCACGACCCCTCCCCCGGGTGCGACCAGACCTGCAGCCAGCCGCCGTGCACGACGGCGTCTTCGAGGGAGATCGACAGGCCGAGGCCGGTGCCGCCGATGGTGCGCTTGCGCGACGGGTCGGCCCGCCAGAACCGGTCGAAAACGTGGGCCATCTCGGCCTGGCTCATACCCATGCCGTAGTCGCGCACCGACAGGGCCACCGCGCTCTCGTTGCTGTCGACGGACACGATGATCGGCTTGCCCTCTCCGTGCTCGATGGCATTGCCGATCAGGTTGTGCATGATGCGGCGGATGCGGCGGGGATCGACGTCCGCGTCGAGGTGCCCGCCCGGTGCCACCAGGGTCAGCACCGTGCCCTTGGAGTCGCCGAGCGAGCGCAACCCTTCGATGGCGTCCTCGGCCAGGTGCACCAGGTTCGTGGGCTCAGTCTCCAGCTGCACCGACCCGGCGTCGTATTTGCTGATCTCGAGCAGGTCGCTCAGCAGCAGCTCGAAGCGCTCGACCTGCGTGTGCAGGAGCTCGGCCGTGCGTTCGACCGCCGGCGGGAACGTGGCACGGTGGTCATAGAGAACGTCGCCGGCCAACCGGATCGTCGTCAGCGGGGTGCGCAGCTCGTGCGAGACGTCCGACACGAAGCGCTGCTGCACCTCGGACAGGTCGGCGAGTTCCTTGATCTGGCTCTGCAGGCTGTCCGCCATGCCGTTGAAGGAACGGGCCAGCGTCGCGATGACGTCTTCACCTTTTTCCGGGATGCGCACGCCGAGGTCACCGGAGGCCAGCCGCGCGCTGGTGGCCGCGGCCACGCGGATCGGGGTGACCACGAAGCGCACTACAATCCAGGTCACACCACCGATCAGAAGGATCAGCACCAGGCCGGCGATGCCGAGGGTTCGCTGCACGAAAGCCAGGGTTGCCTCGGCGTCGGCCAGGCTGTACCCGATGTACAGCTCGTACCGGCCGGCGACCGGCACGGTGAGCTGGGAACCGACGACGATGCCGGGAACCAGCGCGCCGTCATCCGTCGCAAGCGTCACCGACTGCCAAAACTGCTCCCCGGCTTTCTCCTGCACCTGGAGGCGGAGAGCGGGCGTGATCACGCCGGTCGAATCACCGAATGACGAGGAGTCCTGCGGCGCCACAGTGGAGGCGTCCTGCCCGGGAGACCGGAAGATGGCGATCATCTGGGACGAGGATGCCGCGGTAATCAGGGTGCGGGCGGAGCCCACCAGGGTCTGCACCTCCACCCGGTCCGCGGCGTCGGAGGCGTCGAAGATGCCCTGGGCGGCGGTCGTGGCCCGGTTCGAGTCGACGAGCACCTGGTTCAGTCTTGATTGAAACAGGTCGTTGCCCACACTCGCGGAGATGTAGACCCCGACCACCATGATGGCCACCCCGGACAGCGCCACCGTGATGGTCACCGTGCGGAACTGCAGCGAGGAACGCCACAGTCCGCCGATCCTGGCCGGCCAGTCCCGCCAGTCCCGCCAGTCCCGCCACACGCTGCGGTCGTTACCGGTGCCACCGAACACGAGGAACCTAGCCGGCCGCGCCGGCCCGATAGCCGACCCCGCGCACCGTCATGACGATGCGCGGGTTGTCCGGGTCGTCTTCGACCTTGGCGCGCAAACGCTGCACGTGCACGTTGACGAGGCGGGTGTCCGCCTTGTAGTGGTAGCCCCAGACCTGCTCCAGGAGCATTTCCCGGGTAAAGACCTGCTGGGGCTTGGACGCAAGTGCCAGCAGCAGGTCGAATTCGAGCGGGGTGAGGTTGATCTGCCGCGAACCGCGCCGCACCTCGTGCCCGGCGGCATCGACGACCAGGTCCCCGATCTGCAGGTTGGCGGGGGTCTCCGATGAAATCGGGCGCAGGCGCGTGCGGATCCGGGCGACCAGTTCCTTCGGGTTGAACGGCTTGACCATGTAATCGTCAGCGCCGGACTCGAGGCCCTTCACGACATCCGTCGTGTCGGTTCGCGCGGTCAGCATGATGATGGGCGTGCCGGATTCGGCGCGGATCAGGCTGCAGACCTCGATGCCGTCGAGGCCGGGCAGCATCAGGTCCAGCAGGACCAGATCGGGCTTGACGGCGCGAAAGACCTCCAGGGCCAGGGAGCCGTCGGCGCAGAAGACCGGCTCGAAGCTCTCCGCGTGCAGCACTATGCCGATCATCTCGGCCAGCGCGGTGTCGTCGTCTACGACTAGAATGCGTGCGTTCATCAAACCGTTTTCCACTCAGTCACCCAAAATACCCCGGTGAGTCATGCAATCACTGGCTCAAGAGTAGTCGACGGCGCCGCAGGAAAGCTCAACGCGCTCATTCCACACCGAGGTATGCCAGCATAGGTTTCGTGACCGACCCGCAGAACTGGCACTCCCCGACCGATGACGGGCGCAGCATCCCGGTCGGCGACGAGCAAAAACCGCCCCTCGCGCCCGCCGGTTTTGTGCCCCCGGCAAAACCGACCGCTGCTCCCGGCGCGAATACGCCGCCGGTCTGGGGTCCCCCACCGACCTGGACGCCGCCACCCAGACCGGGACTGATCCCTCTGCGCCCGCTGGGTTTCGGAACCCTGCTGTGGGCGCCGTTCCAGGTTCTGCGTCGCAACCCGAAGGCGACCTTCGGCAGCGCGCTGCTCGTTCAGGCGGGCGTCGCCCTGATCGCCGTCGTCATCGTGGGTCTGGTCTCCTACTTCGCGCTCGCACGGGTGGAGAACTCTCCACTGGAGGACCGCGACGTGCTCGAGGCCGGCGCGACCCTCAGCATTGTGCTCTCGGCCATCGTGCCGCTGGCTCTGGCGGTGGTCGCATCCGCTCTGTTGCAGGGCGTCATCGTGATCGAGGTGGCCCGGGCCACGCTCGGAGAGAAGCTGCGGCTGGGCGCCCTGTGGCGCGCCGTGCTGCCACGCCTCTGGCCGCTGGTGCTCTGGACCCTGATGCTGAGTTCGGCCCTGATTGCGGCCATCGCCCTCGTGGCCGGACTGGTGGTGTTCTTCGCCTCCCTCGGCGGAGCGGGCGTGGGTCTGGCGGTGGTCACCGGCATCCTCGGTACGGTCGCCCTTCTCGCGCTCGGCATCTGGCTGTTCACGAAGACCTCGCTCGTGCCGAGCATGATCGTGTTGGAACGGCTCGGCATCCGGGCGGCGGTGGGGCGGTCCTGGTCGCTGACCCGCGGCTACTTCTGGCGCACGTTCGGCGTGCAGTTCTTGGTCGCGACGGTCGTGAACGTCGTCTCCCAGATTGTGACGACGCCGCTGTCGCTCCTGTTCGGTGCCGCCATCTCCGTGGTCGACCCGAACGCCGCCTTCGATGCGTACCTCCCGTCAGTGATCCTGTACGTTCTGACCATCCTCATCGGCCTGGTGCTCGGCGCCGTAGCAGCCGTGGTGCAGTCGGCCGCGACCGCCCTGATCTACATCGATCTGCGGATGCGCAAGGAAGGCCTCGACCTCGAGCTGGCCCGATTCGTCGAATCGGCCGCCGGCGCCGGTGTAGACCCCTACCGGTCGAAGCCGGCACACGCCTCGGAGACTGCCTGAGCATGATCGCAGGGTCGCACATCCACACGGTGATCCGGGCGGCGATACCGGTCGATCCCGGCGCGCCCGAAGCGCGGAAGTGGCTGCGGGAAGAGCTGGCCAAGGCTCCGTACGAGGCCGCCAAGCCCACCTGGTTCGACCGGTTGTCGACATCGATTCTGGACTGGTTCGCCTCCCTCACCGCGCCCTCGGCCGACGGTTTCGCCGCCTGGGTGCCCCTGCTCCTGACCGTGGCCGTGGTGGTCCTGGTCGTCGCCGCCCTCCTCATTTTCGGCCTGCCCCGGCTCAACCGGCGCAGCCGGCTCGCGTCCGACCTCTTCGGCGTCGACGACCGTCGCGGCGCCGTCGACCTGCGTCGTGCCGCGCTGGCCGCCGCCTCCCACCGGGACTGGAACCTGGCGAGTGCCGAGATGTTCCGGGCGCTGGCGCGCGGACTGTCCGAGCGCACCATCCTGATCGTGACGCCGGGCACCACCGCGCACTCCTTCGCGGCGCGGGCCGCCGAGGCCTTTCCCGGCGAACGGGTGCGACTGAGCGAGGCGGCCGAGCTCTTCGACGGGGTGCGCTACCTGGGGGTCGACGGCACCGAGCAGCGCTTCCTGGCCCTGGCGGCGCTCGAGAGCGACCTGCGGGCCGCCCGGCCGCCGCACCTCGAGGACCCAGCCCCGACGAAGCAGCCATGAGTCTTCTCACACAAACGGCCTCACAGTCGGCCGAAAACGCCGTCTCCTCCACACCAACCCTGCGCGAAGCCGGACGCCGGGCGCGGTACTGGCTGCTCGCCGGCGTCAGCGCACTGATCGTCGCCGTCGTCAGCACCGTCCTCGCTGCGGGCGGCGGCGTGGGCGGTAAGCCCCTCGAGGCCGACAGCGCGGCCCCAGCCGGCGCGCGGGCGCTCGTCGAGGTACTCCGCCGACAGGGTGTCAACGTCACCGCCGCCGACACCCTCGCGGAGGCGCGGAGCCTGGCCGGCGCCGCCGCCAACTCCACCGTGTTCTTCTTCGACGAGAGCGGCTACCTCACCGACGACCAGCTGAGCGCGATGTCCGCCCTGGCCCCGCGCACGGTGGTGGCCTCCCCCGATTTCCTGGCGCTGCAGACGCTGATCCCCTCGGTGGGCTTCGGCGGCGTGTCCCAGACCGCGGTGTCCCGTGCCGCCTGCACGGTCGCGGCCGCGGTCAAGGCCGACAAGCTCTCCCCCGGCGGCTCCACACTCACGATCCCGGCCGACGACGCCGAGCTGAGCGGATGCTTCACCTCGGGAGAGAACGCCTTCGCCCTGGTCGAACAGGCAACCGCCGACCGGACCCTCACCCTGCTCGCCGACGGCACCCTGTTCAGCAACGAGAAGATCGGCCAGGCCGGCAATGCCGCTCTCGCACTCAACCTGCTGGGCGCGGGGGACGACCTCGTCTGGTACCTGCCCACGATCGCCGATGTGCCGGGAACCGGAACGCCGTCGCTCGGCGAACTGACGCCCGGTTGGGTTACCCCGACCCTGATCCTGCTGGTGCTGGTCACCGTGGCCGCGGCCGTCTGGCGTGGGCGGCGCTTCGGGCCTCTCGTCGCCGAGAACCTGCCGGTCACCGTGCGGGCCAGCGAGACGATGGAAGGACGGGCCCGGCTCTACGCGCGCAGCAACGCCCGTCTGCGCGCCCTCGACGCACTGCGGGTGGGCGCCGTGCAGCGCCTTGCCGGCCAGGTCGGGTTGTCGCGGCTGGCGAGCCTCGACGATGTGATCGCCATGGTGGCCACCGTGGTCGACCGGCCGCCGGCCGACGTTCGGACCGTGCTGGTGGACGCCGTTCCGGCATCCGACTCCGATCTCGTCGCCCTCTCCGACCGCATCCAGGAAATTGAGCGGGCCACGGCCCGCGCGACCACGCCCCTGCCACCCGGAAGAATGGACTCATGAGCACTCATACCCCTGTCGATACCCTGCGAGGCTCCCTCGCCCAAGTCCGTACCGAGGTCGGCAAGGCCGTCGTCGGACAGGACGGCGCGGTAACCGGGCTGATCATCGCGCTGCTCGCCCGCGGCCACGTGCTGCTCGAGGGTGTGCCGGGCGTCGCCAAGACCCTCCTGGTGCGGTCCCTGAGCCACTCGCTCAGCCTGGAGACGAAACGGGTGCAGTTCACGCCGGACCTGATGCCGGGCGACGTGACCGGCTCACTCGTCTACGACGCCCGGGTGGGCAACTTCGAGTTCCGCAAGGGCCCCGTCTTCACCAACATCCTGCTGGCCGACGAGATCAACCGCACCCCGCCGAAAACCCAGTCGGCCCTCCTTGAGGCGATGGAGGAACGCCAGGTCAGCGTCGACGGGCGCTCCCTCCCGCTACCGGACCCGTTCATCGTCGCGGCGACCATGAACCCGATCGAATATGAGGGCACCTACACGCTGCCCGAGGCCCAGCTCGACCGGTTCCTGCTCAAGCTCGTGCTCGACGTGCCGGAGCGCGACGCGGAATTCGAGGTGCTGCGGCGCCACGCTGAGGGCTTCAACCCCCGCGATCTGGCCGGTGCGGGCGTCACCGCGGTTCTCGGCGCGGAGGAGCTGAAGACGGCCCAGGCCGCCGTGGCATCCGTGGGCGCCAGTCCGGACGTTCTCGCCTACATCGTCGACCTGGCCCGCGCAACGAGAAGCAGTCCGTCGGTCAAGCTCGGCGTCAGCCCGCGCGGCACGACCGCGCTCCTCGCCGCGGCCAAGGCGTGGGCCTGGCTGAGCGGCTATGACTCGATCACCCCCGACCATGTGCAGGCGATGGTGCTGCCGGTCTGGCGGCACCGCGTGCAGCTGCGGCCGGAGGCGGAACTCGAGGGCGTGTCCGTGGACGCGATCCTGCGTGCCGTGCTCGCCCAGGTGCAGGTGCCGATCTAAGTGACGCTCACCGGTCGGTTCGTTGCCCTCCTCGCGCTCGGCGTCGTGCCGATCGTGATACTCGGGAGTACCCCGGGGATGGCGACGGCCGTGCTGGGACTATGGGTGCTCGCCCTGGTGGGTCTCGGCATCCTGGACCTGGCCCAGGCCGGATCGCCGCGGAAGATCGTGCTCTCCCGCAGCATGCCCTCCCGGGTGCGCCTGGGCGAAAGCGTGACGAGCGACCTGTACCTGACCAACACCGGGGGTCGACGACTGACCATGGTGGTGCGGGATGCCTGGCAGCCGTCAGCCGGGACGGGCAACAACCGCACGCCGCTGGTGCTGCCTCCTGGCGAACGACGGCTGGCGTCGCTGCGAATGACGCCCACCCGGCGCGGTGAACGCCGGGTGGACCAGGTCACGGTGCGCTCGTTCGGGCCGCTCGGGCTGTGGGCCCGTCAGGCCACCCTCCGGGCACCGGGCCAGATTCGGGTGCTCCCGCCCTTCAACTCGCGCAAGCACCTGCCGTCGCGCATGACCCGACTCAAGGAGCTCGACGGGCGCACCAGCCTGCTCGTGCGCGGCCAAGGCACCGAGTTCGACTCCATTCGCGAATACGTGCGCGGAGACGACGTACGCTCGATCGACTGGCGGGCCACGGCCCGGCACAACGACGTCATGGTGCGCACCTGGCGCCCCGAACGGGACCGCCGGGTGGTCATCCTGATCGACAGCGGCCGCACCTCGGCCGCGCGCATCGACGACGAGCCGCGCCTCGACACGGCTTTCGAGGCGTCGCTGCTGCTCGCCGCGCTGGCGGCCGGGGCCGGCGACCACGTGGACTTCATCGCCTACGACCGTCGGGTGCGCGGCCGCGTGCAGGGTGCGCAGGGAGCGGAGCTCCTTTCGCGCATGGTCGACACCATGGCCCTGATCGAACCGGAGCTGATCGAGACTGACTGGTCGGCCGTTCCCGGGGAGGTGCGCGCGGTGACGAGCCGCCGGGCCTTGGTCGTACTGATCACGTCGATCGACGCGGCCGGAGCCTCGAGCGCCCTACTGTCGGTGCTCCCCCAGTTGACCCGCAGAAACACCGTGATCGTCGCATCCGTCACCGACCCAACCACCCTGGAGGCCACGCGCCCGCGCGGCAACCGGGAGGAGATCTACCGGGCGGCGGCCGCCGAACGGGCACTGCTCGACGTGGCCAGGGTCTCGGCCGCCATCCGACGCCAGGGCGCCGAGGTCGTCACCGGCTCCCCCGCCGACCTGCCACCCGCACTGGCCGACCGCTATATCGCGCTCAAGGCCGCCGGCCGGCTCTAGGCGCTAGGCCGCGTAGATCCGAGTGCTGCCGGCCTCGAATTCGGCCAGGTCGCCGGTCTCACCCGCCCGCACGGCACGCCGGCCGAGCACGAGCATGTAGGCGAGGAAGGCGAGGAGGGCGGCCGCGCCGATCCCGATCTTCACCGGCCACGGCCACGGGGCCGGGGTGACGAAACCCTCGATCACCCCGGAGACGAAGAGCACGAAGACCAGACCGATGGCCACCGTCGAGAGGGCGCGGGCATCCTCGGCCAAAGCCTGCGCGCGACTGCGGGCCCCCGGGGCGATCCAGGCCCAGAAGATGCGCAGTCCACCTGCCGCGGCCACGAAAATAGCGGTCAGTTCGAGCATGCCGTGCGGTGCAATGTACAGGAAGAACACGTCGCCCTTGCCGTAGGCGAACATGACTGCGGCCGTGATGCCGACGTTCTGCGCGTTCTGCAGCACGATGTAGGGTACGTAGACGCCGAGGATCCCAAAGGCGATGGCCTGGGCGGCGATCCACGCGTTATTGGTCCAGACCAAGCCGGTGAAGGATGCCGCGGGATTCTCCGAATAGTAGTTGACGAAATCCTCGTTGACGAGTTTCTGCAGCTCGGCGTCGGAGCCGACGGCGGCCAGGGCCTCAGGGTTGCCGGAGATCCAGAAACCGTAGAGGCCCGCGACCACAATCGTCACTACCGCCACGGCAAGGGTCAGCCACCGTAGGCGGTAGAGGGCGGCTGGCAACTGCAGCACGAAAAAGCTCGGGATCTGGGAAACAACGTTCGCGCTCGCCCCCGTGAACCGCAGCCTCGCCCGGGACAGCGCCACCGAGAGCCGGTCACCCTCCAGCGTCGAACCGGCGGTCGACTTGATCGCCGACAGCTGGGTCGCGCCGGACTGGTACCGCTCGATCAGCTCGTCTGCCTGCGCGCCGGAGAGCCGCCGCTGCGTACCGAGCTCAGCCAGGCGGTCCCACTCGGCGCGGTGCGCCGCTGAATATGCGTCAAGGTCCATCTGCTCTAATAGTAGACATGGAGCAGCCCGGCAAGGTGGCCGATCACGGCCAGTATTCGTGGAGCGAGCAGGAATTGGTCACCGGCGAGGCCGTTGCCCTCGATGTAAGGGCGGCCAGCATCATCCTGCGCGCCGCCGGAACGATCATCGATTATGTTGCCTACATCCTCCTCTTCCTGGGGGTGGCCTTTCTTGTGGCCGGCCTCACGGGCGTGGCAATCGACGACGCACTCGGACGGGCGCTCGGGATCGCAGGCCTAGTGGTCTGCCTGCTCATCGTGCCGATGGCCGTCGAAACGGCCAGCGGCGGACGGTCCCTGGGCAAGCTCGCCATCGGCGCCCGCATCGTTCGCGACGACGGCGGCGCGATCCAGCTGCGCCACGCGTTCATCCGCGCCCTGCTGGGCATCATCGAGATCTACTTGACGTTCGGCGGCATCGCCGCCACCACTGCGCTTCTGAACAGCAAGTCCAAACGCCTGGGCGACCTGCTGGCCGGCACGTACAGCCAGCACGAGCGGGTGCCCCGCCTCACTGATCGAACCGTCCCGCTGCCGCCCGTGCTCGAGGCCTGGGCGCAGACGGTCGACATTGTGCGTCTCCCCGATCGCCTGTCCCGCCGCATCGCGCAGTTTCTCCGCCAGGCCGACAAGCTGACTCCGGCTACGCGGCTGCGCCTCGCAGACAGCCTGTCCACCGAGGCCGCCCCGTTCGTGTCGCCGAAGCCAGAGGTCCCGGCGGAGGTCTTCCTGGCCGGGGTCGCCGCGGTGCGCCGAAGCCGGGAGTCCACGGCGCTGAAGCTCGAGCGGGAGCGTCTCGACCGTCTTCAGCCCATTCTGCATAGCCTCCCGCACGGTTTCCCCCAGCGGTAGGGCAACGGACCTCTCCCCGGCCGTTCCCGCGACGTATCCGACGAAGAATGTGGCGCTGCCGCCCGCGGGGCGCCCTCGCACCAGAGCCCGTGTGTGTGTG